>NZ_JBAKFX010000028.1:0-50480 GCF_037577855.1 Dethiothermospora halolimnae
TGCTAAACTACGGGTATAGGTTTAAAACCTCCCAGGAGGGATACGTCTATCCTCTATTCAAGAGATATTATATTATGAATTAGCAAGTTAGACCACCTTGCTAGAAATTTGATAGATAATAAAAAAATAAGATAAGTTTTGTATTAAAAGGTTATTTAAGAATATGAATATTGAAGTTATTTTTAGTGAGAATGTTCGGTAGAAAAGAACTTTATTTTCTATCAAATGTTCTAACTATATTATACGAGGAGGGATTTATTTTTATGGATTTAAAAGATGTATTCAGAAACAGAAGATCAGTAAGGGCTTTCAAAGATGCTGAAGTGCCAGAAGATATAATTGAAGAATTAATAGAAAATGCTGGTTTGGCACCTGAAACTGATACATGTAATTATTATTTTGGAATTATTCGTGATAAGGAGACAAAGAAACAGTTAGGGGAAGCCACACATTGGGCCAATTGGATAAGTGAAGCACCTGTAGTAATTGCATGCTGTGGTTCCATAGCATGGGACATAGGAGAGCAAGATGACGATGATTATGGAGTCATAGGAAATAAACTTCGCTATGGTGAAGAGATAGTTGAATTTTTGAGAAATAATAACAATAGAAAGGCAAGTAAAGCATTATTAATGAGTTCACCTGTGTATATACCAGCACATCACATAATACTGACAGCAGTAGCAAATGGGCTAAAGGGTTGTCTTGTTGATTTTATGGACATGGATAAAGTAGATGAAATATTAGGACTGCCAGAAGAGGTAACATGTCAGGTATTAGTACCAATAGGTTACCCTAATGAAGAACCAAAAGCGAGAGAACCATTTGATATGAAGAAGAAAGTATTTAAAGACAGGTGGTAATATAGTTATAGGACAAAATCTCGTTTACATATATATTATCAAGAGGTGATGTCCTTGGATAAAATAGTTTATACTGGGGAATTCACAGAAGAAGAAATAATAGAGGAAATCAATAAATTATTAAATAAATTTTTACATGAAATGGACGATAAAAAGAAAAATTGGGTTGATGATCCTTCATCAACCCAATAGTTTTAGGGATAAATAAGTCATAGTAAATCTGAATAAATTACTTAATCTTGTAAAACACTTAAGAGGAAAAGAAGATTTATAAAACAGAGGAGGCAAGGCTAAGTGAGTAAAATATTATATATTAAAGCCAATTCAAAACCAAAGGGTCAATCAAGAACATTTAAAATCTCTGATAGTTTTATTGACAAGTATAGGGAAGAAAATCCACAGGATGAAGTTATAACTTTAGACTTATATCAAGAAGGGATAAAATCATTAACTGAAGAGGATATAGGAGTTGTGTTTGGACCTAAAAATGAAGAAAGTAAAAACCATCCTATTCTTAAATATGCTTATCAGTTTGCCGATGTGGATAAGTATGTAATTGCAGAGCCCATGTGGAATCTAAGTGTTCCTGCTATATTAAAGGCGTATATTGACTATATTTGTGTTGTTGGGATAACATTTAAATACACAGATAAAGGTCCAGTGGGTTTATGTGAAAATAAAAAGGCAATAAATATTACATCAAGGGGTGGAATATATGATATAGAGCCAAATTCAAACTTTGAGATGGGAGATAGATATTTAAGGACAATATTTGGATTTTTAGGAATTACTGATTTTACAACTATATCTGCAGACGGATTAGATATGGCAAGTAATGATATTGAAGATATATTAAAAAGAACGATAGAGGAAGCAGAAAATACAGCAAAGCAGTTTTAGTAAAAGGTAATTAGCAAGTATAAAAAATAGCTTATATAATAGTTTTTACCTGTATAAGCTATTTTTACCCTGATATACTTCTAGTATAAACTCAAGAGGTCCAGAAAAATTGTGTGTAATATCTAAATGGGGGAAGAGAGGTGAAATTCAAGGATAATTGTTCATTAATTAGTGGAGATATTATTCACTTAAGAAGCATAAGTATCCTTGTAATATACAAATGAATGGGAAATATTTTAAAATATTATTAATAGTACTACTATTAATAATATTAACTCAAAGGGTAATAATACATATGACTTTTAAAAATACAAAAAATATTATTCAGGTTATAAATAATGACGAAATCTCAAAAGAAAATATAGATATAACAGAAAAAGATGAAAGCATAAGAGCCAGGTTTAGTGGTAAATCTATTTATTCAATAACTCCTGATGATAAAAATTGGAATAAACTTACAACTAAAGAAGAAAAGGTTAAAGCATGTAGAATTCCAAGTGATACTTTAAAAGAGATGAATACAAATGAATTGATTAAAGCTGTGATAGAGTTCCCTTTAATTGTAAACCTTCACTTGCATAACACTCCTGAAGAGGGGCTAAAAGCTTTACAGAAAGAGTCAGATGCTTTTAAAGAACTCCTTAAGAGAACAGATGCAGGTGAAAAACTATCTAATATACTGAATAATAAAACAAATATTAAATATTTTCAAGAAATTGATACGTTCGATATAGAGACGTTGAAAATACTACAAACTAGATTTAACTAGGACTAAGGGATTCGGAAAAAAATAATAAGTCAGTATGCTAGTCTATTTTGCATCATACTGCGTCGGCAGAACATGCTTATAGTCCACTATCAACGAATTCTGCCTCCTTGTCTGATACAAAATATCCGTCGCATCTTTGACTTATTATTTTCTTCCCAACACCTAAAACTTAAGTCCTAGTTTTTTTATAGTGAAAAGTTAACATTATCCATTAATTCTTCTAATAAGGACTTTTCCTTAAAATTATCTAACGGGATTTTAAAGTATCATTAGCAAGTTTACTATATTGTAAAAGAACATATTCATTTTTATCATTTTTTTTGACAATTGACTTTATATTACTTAAAACAGCCTCTTGTCCATCATAATAAGTAATGTAATTGGTCACATATATAGTATAGGTATCATCTTCAATTTTCTTTATTCTGTTAATAAAACTGGAATAAGTTTCACCTGAACCTCCTTGATAAAAATCATCATTTATTTTGTAATAACCATCTTTGTAGGTAATATTATATTTTGCAAGATTATGGTGTTGGTCAATTTGCTTGTTAAAAAATTTTTTCAGTGTTTTATTTACATAGGTATCATTCATAAAATATATATCTTCAATGGTTTCATCTTGATTAAATATAAAGTTATATCTAATGGAAAAGTAGATTAAATTTTCATTAGAAGTACTATTTTTTTCAAAGGATTTAAGACCTACATAAGTAATATCTGAAAAAAATTTATTTAATCTTTCATATTCTGAGTGTTTTAATTTGTTTATGTCTATGGAACCTCCTTCATCTTCAATATCCTTAGAAGTTATACTATTATTTACAATTGTTTCTTTATTTTTTTTATCAGATATAGTTTCAGAACAACCAATAATAGGCAATACAATCATAAAGATAATAAAAATAAATATGTATTTATTTTTCATAAAAGACCTCCTATAATTTTCAAAAAAATTATTTTGTTACTTCATTATTGTATTCAGTAATCGACTAATGGTCAACAGTTATTCAAATTAATGTAAAAGTGTTTTTCCCATATTTAACATAGGAAAAGAAAGTAAATAGTTTTAAAAACGGATTACCACTTATAGATTAGAAAATATTTGAAATAAGTGATATAATTTTGTTATAGATAAGATATAGCATAACGAATATATGACAAAGGGGTTATATAATGAAAATAAGGAAAAGTAATATTACCATTTTTATCGGCACAGCGATATTTATTATTACATTTTTACCATTTTTACCTTCAGGTATTATAATGTTAAACTTTCTAATTGGTGCCATAGGTATAATTGGAGCATTATTAAGTAATAAACTAGAGATCTATAGAAAAATAAAATTATTGATACTTAACACATTAGTATTTTTTAGCTTTTTCATTGCTATGTTTTTAGGATATATTGTGGCGGCATTATAATGGTGGTATCATACAAATAATGTTACATAGTCACCTTCGCCACCGGTGAAAGCTCCTGCCATCATTGCAAATTGAATATCGGTTCTAATGTTAACGTCCTTTTCTAAATCTAAACCATGTTTTTTAAGTACATATTCAAGGGTCATTTCTGGCATACCCCCAACTCTACCGCCGATTATTGTTTTGCCCTTTAACTTATCAAAGTTAAAATCTTCATCTTTTTCTCTACCAACAAGGAAAGAACCATCTTTTTGGGTTAACTGAGCAAAGTTCACAGCATGGTCTTTTTTATTCTGATTATAAACATATATCGAAGCTTCAGGTCCCATAAAGCCTATATCGGCTTGACCACTGATTAGGGCAGTCATTGACTTATCTGCTCCTTTACCATTTGTTAGTTCAATCTTAAGCCCCTCTTCTTCAAAGAACCCCTGGGTTATTGCAACATATTGTGGTGCATAGAAAACAGAGTGGGTAACTTCAACTAGCTTTATTGTCTCTAAATTGTCATCTTTACAACCTGTAAATAATATACTTGTTAACAATGACACTAATAAAATAATTGATAGTAACTTTATTTTCTTCATTTTTAAGCCTCCTTAAAATTTAAATATATAAATATTTATATAATCTTATTATATTCTAGGTATAAAGAATAGTTACATTGCATATATAAATAAGTTATTACCTATAGTTTTATTAGGATGGCTAGATTAGAAACTTAAAAAATAAAAAGGAATATATGATGATTTGTAGAATAGTAAGGAATGTAGGATAATTGTTGTACATATGGATAATATAAACTAAAGTAATATATTGGACGAGCAAAAAATTTACAAAGGAGTGTATTATGAACATACCAAATATATTAACAACTATTAGATTTTTTTTAATTCCCGCATTTATAATTGTATTTTATTCATCCATTGAAAATAGCTTACTTTATGCCACATATATATTTGTATTAGCAGGTATAACCGATGTTTTAGATGGTTATATAGCTAGGAAATATGATATGGTCACAAAATACGGTACTGTATTAGACCCATTGGCAGATAAGCTTATGCAGATCGCTGCCCTTATTTGTTTTACAAGTGAAGGATATATTCCAATATGGGTGATAATAGTGATAGGGCTTAAAGAAATAACGATGATATTAGGAGGTCTACTGCTATACTTTAAGGAAAATAAAACTGTAATTCCCGCCAATAAATTTGGTAAAATGGCCACAATATCATTTTATGTAGCTATTTTAGCAGTTGCATTTGATTTTAATTATATAATAAATTATATATTGATAACTATAACGGTTATTATTATGCTTATAGCCTTTATAAAGTATTTAATAGGGTTTAAAAGGGTTAAAATGGTAAATAATAATAAAGAGTGTGTTGACAAATAGTATTTTATAGTTTAATATATAATAAACAATTTTATATAATAATAGGCTATGAAAGAGAGGAGTAAGTAAATATCTTATACAGAGAATGGGGTACATTGGGCTGAAATACTCCATATAGGCAATGTTTACCGAAGGTAGCTCTAGAGCTTCTAAGTTGAAAGGTAAGTAGACTTAGACGGAATATCCGTTAGATGATTAAGTGCTAGATTTTTGTCTAGAATTTAAGGTGGTACCGCGAAACAACCCCTTCGTCCTTATTAATTAGGATGAAGGGGTTTATTAGTTGTTAGGGGATTCATAGTCACCCAACATATTAAAAAAAGGAAGTGATAAAATGTTCACTGCAGGTGCTATTATGTTCCTTATAAGTGGGCTTATAGTCTTTGGTTCTGATAGACTTTTTAAAAAAGGAAAAATATCTTCACTAAAAACATTATTAATAGTTAAAAGCTCCGGTCTTCTTGTGGCTATAGTGGCCGTGTTAGTTATGTTTTATGGAAAAAGATAGACTATTTAAAATAGAGGAGGAAAAAGAATGGAAAATAATTTGTCAAAAACATACAATCCAAAAGAGTTTGAAGATAGACTTTATGATTATTGGAATGAAAATGGGTATTTTAAAGCAGAAGTAAATGAAGAAAAGGAGCCATTTACAATAATGATGCCTCCACCAAATGTTACAGGAAATCTTCATATGGGGCATGCCCTTAATGGAACTATACAGGATATACTTATTAGATGGAAGAGAATGGCAGGCTATGAAGCACTATGGCTTCCTGGAATGGACCATGCCAGTATATCAACTGAAGCTAGGGTAGTTGCTAAAATAAAGTCAGAGGGAAGTAGTAAACAGGAGTTGGGAAGAGAGAAATTTTTAGAAAAGGCTTGGGAATGGACAGAAGAATATGGTGGGAATATTAGAAATCAATTAACTAAGCTAGGAGTTTCCTGTGATTGGTCAAAAGAAAGATTTACATTAGATGAAGGATTAAGTAAAGCTGTAGAAAAAGTATTTATAAAGTTATATGAAAAGGGACTTATATATAGGGGAAATAGGATTATAAACTGGTGCCCTAGTTGTAAAACTGCATTATCCGATGCAGAGGTTGAACATGAGGAGTCTAAAGGGAAACTATGGCATATAAGATATCCAGTTAAGGATAGTGATGAATACATTGTTATAGCAACCACTAGACCAGAAACCATGTTAGGCGATGTTGCAGTTGCAGTTCACCCTGAAGATGAAAAGTATAAAGAGTTAGTTGGGAAATCCCTTATTCTACCCCTTGTGGATAGGGAGATACCTATTGTGGCGGATGAATATGTTGAGATGGAGTTTGGTACAGGTGCGGTTAAGATAACTCCAGCCCATGACCCAAATGACTTTGAAGTGGGACTTAGACATGATTTAGAACAACTTAAAATCATGGATGATGATGCTAAAATAAATGAACATGGTGGAAAGTATAAAGGTCTTGAGAGATATGAGGCTAGAAAACAAATTATAAGGGACTTAGAGGAACAGGGATTTTTAGTTGAAATAGAGGAACATGATCATAATGTTGGACATTGTGAGAGATGTAGTACAACCGTTGAACCTATTATTTCTAAACAATGGTTTGTGGCAATGGAGAAATTAGCGAAGCCTGCAATAGATGCATATAAAAATGGAGACTTAAAATTCGTTCCCGATAGATTTGGAAAAATATATTTAAATTGGCTTGAAAATATTAGAGATTGGTGTATATCAAGACAATTATGGTGGGGTCATAGATTACCTGTTTATCATTGTCAGGACTGTGATGAGATAATAGTTTCAGATGAAGAACCTAAAAAATGTAGTAAGTGTAATAGTGAAAATATAAAGCAAGATCCAGATACCCTAGATACTTGGTTCTCATCTGCTCTATGGCCTTTTTCAACTTTAGGATGGCCAGAAGAAACGGAAGAGCTAAAATATTTCTATCCAACAGATGTATTAGTAACGGGATATGATATCATATTCTTCTGGGTAGTTAGAATGGTATTTTCGGGTATAGAAAATATGGGAGAGATTCCATTTGAAGATGTATTTATAACAGGACTAGTAAGGGATCCCCAAGGGAGAAAAATGAGTAAGTCCCTTGGCAATGGTGTAGATCCCCTTGAAATAATAGAAAAATACGGTTCCGATGCATTGAGGTTTATGTTAATAACAGGTAATACTCCTGGAAATGATATGAGATTCCATATAGAAAAAGTGGAATCAAGCAGAAACTTTGCCAATAAATTGTGGAATGCTACTAGATTTGTTATAATGAACCTAGAAGAAGACATAATTGGTAAAGAAGATGCAAAGATTAGATTTAAAGAAGAGGATAAATGGGTGCTATCTAGGATTAACAATGTAACTAAAGAAGTTACAGAAAATCTTAATAAATATGAGCTTGGTATAGCTGCTCAAAAAATATATGACTTTACATGGAATGAATATTGCGACTGGTATATAGAAATGGTTAAACCGAGATTATATGGAGAAGATGAAGAGGATAAAAATACAGCTAGATATGTTCTAATAACAGTATTAAAGGATATATTAAAACTGCTTCATCCATTTATGCCTTTTATTACCGAGGAAATATGGCAGCATCTTCCACAAACTGATGGAAGTCTAATGGTGTCAGAGTGGCCTAAATATAGGGATGAAAACAACTATAAAGAGTCTGAGGAAAATATAGACTTTGTTATGGAAGCAGTAAGAAATATTAGAAACATTAGGGCAGAAATGAATGTTATACCTTCTAAAAAAGCAAAATGTATATTCGTTACTCAAAATGATAGGGTAAAGGATATTTTAAATGTTGGAGAAGAGTATTTTAAAACATTGGCTTCAGCATCAGATATAGAAGTTAGGGAAACAAAGGAAGGTATTGGAGAAGATGCTATGTCTGCTGTGGTGGAAAATTGTGAAATATTCTTGCCATTAGAGGAATTAGTAGATATAGACAAGGAAATTGAAAGACTTGAAAAAGAAAAGAAAAAACTAGAAGGAGAGCTTAAGAGGGTAAAGGGTAAGCTATCAAATGCAGGCTTTGTAAATAAAGCACCAGAGCATGTTGTAAATGAAGAGAAGGAAAAACAAGTTAAGTACCAACAAATGATGGATAAGGTTTTAGAAAGGTTGGAGAACTTGAAATCAAAGTAGTAGCATGAGTTGGGGGATTACGAATCCCCCAACAACTTTCAAGGTGGGATTACGAATCCCCCAACAACTTTCGAGCTGGGATTACGAATCCCCCAACAACTTTCAAGCTGGGATTACGAATTCTTCAACAACTTTCAAGTTGGGATTACGAATCCTTTAATAACTTTAAATTGAATAAAAGATTATGAATATTACAATGACTGTAAAGGTAGCTTGGAATTAACTCCAAGCTACCTTTACAAAAAGCAACAGACAGTGGATAGTGGACAATTGATAATGCACAGTTAAGATGCAAATCATCTAAAGCGGGTTTGAAATATAATATTTTATGAACATAGTGAATAAAATCACTGTAACTATCAATTGTCAATTGCCAACTGTCAACTATATAAAGGGGGACATACTATGAGGTTAAAAAGAAAGGTACCTATCATTACAATAGCTATCTTCATTATCTTTATGTTAGCTATTAGTTCAATGCATATTTGGACAAATCTTAAACTGTTAAAGAGGCGACCATCGCCGGACTGGAGTGGAGAGTTCACCGTAGGAGATTATAATACAACATATAAGAGGACTATAATAAAAGAGATAGATAATGATAAATTTATTTTAGTGTACTTTACAGATGAAGATAGTGAGAAGCTAAATATAGCAAAGGTAGATAAAAAACTTAAAGTATTAGATAAATATAACGTGGAATTAGATGGATTAAGTTATCATAGGATTTTTTCCAGTGAATACTACTTAAAAGATAAAGATTTTTATTGGAGAGATTATAAGGATAATTCTTTATACAAGGGAAGTTTTAATAATAATTATAAAAAATTATCCAATAGGGAAAAAGTGTTTGATAATATAAAACACTTTAGTTTTTATGAAAATGGAGAGGAAACCTATTTAGCATTGGCATATACCGATGGTAGTGTTGAAGTTTTAAAAAAGGAAGATGCTGGATTTGTAAAACTAGATAGTCCTAAGAATCTAAAGGGAATCGTAAAGGTTGGACTAGAAAAGTTTAATGATACCATATATCTTCAGGCCATTGAAAATGAAAGTAGAAGATCCTCAGATATAAAGCGAATATATGTAAGTGAATACAAGGAAAAAAGCTGGTCAAATCCAATACTAATGGATGAAGTTATGGAAGTTAAGGCGGGATTGAAGGATGCCCAAATAGGTATCGATGGAAACTACGTATATAATATTAGTACGGTTGAACAAAATGGAGTGAATACATATATATATAATCTATCATCATATGATAAGACAACTAAGGAGCTATCAACTAAAAAGGGAATAGAAAGGGCATCTGAAATAGGAGTAGATGGATTTGCAGATGTGCCTACTCTCGTAAGTAATGATGGTGATTTAATAGTCTATACCACTGGATTAACCAATCTTGATAAAATGTCAAAAAGGGCAAATGTCATTAAACTAACTTTATCAGGAGATGATATGAAAGATGTAAAACTATTATCAAATACACTAAGATGGTCTAGTAATGTATCCTTTATAAAAACGGATAATTATAAATATGTATTTTGGACTGACCCAATGGATATAGATGATAGAACCATATTTGCTGCAAGTAATGATCCGGAACTGGTTGCTAAAGATGAAAAAATAGTTTTCGAAGACTTTAAACAGGCCCTTTATTTACAACTTCCTGTTATAATATATGCTGTATTCAATGTGTTTGGAGTTAGATTTATGTCAATTTTACCGGCATTATTATTACTAGTTGTTCTTATAATATTTAATGAAAAAATTGAAAAGCGCTTTTGGCTTGTATTTATTTTGGCAGCTATAGTTAATACAATAGTTCAAATAAACTCTATGGATTTCTTCTATGATGGTATAACCTATAGTTATATACCGGAATTTTTGAAAATCAGTTATGCTGAATATATAGTACCTATAGCTTTCACAATATTAGGCATTATCACCAGTTGGATATTAAAAAAGGAAAAACCGTTAATTTCCATAGGGGTTACCTATATCATATATTTACTGATATCTGTGATTATGCTTAATTTCCTATATGGACAATATGTATATATGAACTCTATATTTATATAAAGGAAATCTTAAGAAAAACATCGTCAAGATACGATGTTTTTCTTGTTTTATGTAAAAATTCACGGTAAAATATATTTAGTCAATAAAAGTATAAGATATAGGAGTGAGAACATGAATTACAATGAAGCTATTGAATATATACATGGAACTAAAAAATTCGGAAGTAAATTAGGCTTAGATAATATAAGACATCTATTAAAGTTAATGGGAGATCCCCATGAAGAATTAAAATTTATACATGTAGCAGGAACCAATGGAAAGGGTTCTACATCTTCATATATAACAAGTATATTAAAAGAAGCTAATTATAGAGTAGGTTTATTTACATCTCCTTATTTAGAGAAGTTTACCGAAAGGATAAGAATAAATGATGACAATATCCCTGATGGAGATTTAGCTAGAATAGTTGTTTCTGTTAAAGAAAAAGTAGAAGAAATGGTTGAGGATGGATTTAATCATCCAACGGAATTTGAAATTGTAACAGCTATAGCATTACAGTATTTTAAAGAAACTAATGTGGACTTTGTAGTGTTAGAAGTTGGACTAGGGGGGAGATATGATTCCACCAATGTTATAAACTCCACACTAGTATCGGTTATAACACCTATAGGTATGGACCATACCGATATATTGGGAGATACATTGTCTAAGATAGCATACGAAAAGGCTGGTATTATTAAAAATGATAGTTTTGTTATAAGTTATCCACAAAAAGAGGAAGCTCTAGAGGTGGTAAAATCTGTTGCTAATGAAAAAAATGCTGATCTTACCATTGTACCTATGGAGAATCTTAAGATAAAGAGCTTATCTCAAGACGGTAGTAAATTCGATTTTAAATATAATAATTATGATTTAAGGGATTTAAATGCAGGATTATTAGGAGAGCATCAAGCCTATAATGCATCTACTGCCTTAACTACAATCTTGGCTATGAGGGATAAAGGATTTGTAAATGTAACTGAAGAGGAAATAAGAAAGGGATTAGAAAACACAAAGTGGATGGGAAGACTTGAAGTGGTAAGGAGAAAACCTACATTTGTAATAGATGGTGCCCATAATGTAGAAGGCATTGAATCCCTTAGAAAGGCATTGGATAATGTATTTAAATATAATAGATTAATATTAGGGGTTGGAATGTTAGCTGACAAAGATGTTGAAAATATGATTCCTAAGTTGGTAGAGGTTGCCGATGAGGTAATAACTACTACACCTAATATATTTAGAGCTATGGAGGGAAGGGATTTAGCTAAAATAGTTAAAAAATACAATGAAAACTGTATTGCAGAGGAAAATATAGAAAAGGCTATAGAAAAGGCTATGGAGATTGCAAATGAAGATGATCTAATAGTTTTTGCAGGGTCACTATATTTGATTGGAGATGTAAGAAAAATAATCATGGCAAAATAGTTATTATTTTTCCTATGGTGAATAAACTATAATATATAACACACACTATAGGAGGAAAATAATGGATATAATAAAATTTAGACCCTACAAAAATGTAAACGATGATAGACTTATTTGGAAGATAAACAATAATATGAAAATATTAAGAAAATTATCGGAAAAAGATAATGAAGGATATAATGAAAAAAAGTTTTTGTTAAATGATATGATAATAGAGGCAAAGAAGAGGAAGATTAAACTTGACGATAAAACATTTATGAAAAATATATTAATGTAATATGGGAGAGATACTAAATTTTTTAGTATCTCTTTTTTTTGGGTAAAATAAATTTAGATATATTGACTATAATATGTATTAAGCCAAATGTGTAGAATATTAACATAGAGTAATACATATTACGAATATATAATAGTATGGTCAATGAAGTTATACATAAAATAATAAACTGAAAGGAAGTGAAAAAATGACAGAATTAACTTCAACACTTAAAGGTATAAGTGATTTTTTATGGGGTACTCCTCTACTTATACTTTTATTGGGAACTGGAATATTTTTAACTTTAAGGTTGAAAGTTATCCAGATTAGAAAGTTACCAACATCTTTTAAATATTTATTTGCCAAAGGCGGTGGTGATGGAGATATATCCCCATTTCAAGCCTTAACTACAGCTTTGGCTGCATCAATAGGAACTGGTAATATAGTAGGTGTTGCAACTGCAATAGGTGCCGGTGGTCCAGGGGCTCTTTTCTGGATGTGGATTACAGCTCTTTTAGGAATGGCAACTAAATATTCTGAGGCTGTTTTATCTATTAAATATAGGGTTAGAAGTAAGAAAGGTGAAGTTTCCGGCGGACCTATGTATTACATAGAAAAGGGTCTTAATATGAAGTGGCTTGGGGCATTATTTGCTCTATTTGCTACTATAGCATCCTTTGGTATAGGGAATATGGTTCAAGCAAACTCAATTTCAGAGGCTTTAGAAACTAGTTTTGATGTTCCTCCTTGGGCAACAGGTATAGTTATAACTATAGCCGCTGCATTGGTTATAATAGGGGGAATAAAATCCATAGGTAAAGTAACCGGGTACTTAGTACCTATTATGGCAGGAGGATATATAATAGGATGTTTTGCTATATTAATAATACAAGCAGATGCTATACCCGATGCTTTTAGTCTAATATTTAATAATGCCTTTACAGGAACGGCAGCAGTAGGTGGCTTTATAGGAGCCACTGTAAGGCAGGCAATAAAAAGTGGTGTATCTAGAGGTATATTTTCAAATGAAGCGGGTCTAGGTAGTGCTCCAATAGCTCAGGCAGCAGCTCAAACTGATTCACCTGCTAGGCAAGGATTAGTATCAATGTTAGATACTTTTATAGATACTATAATAGTATGTACATTTACTGGACTAGTAATTATAACCACTGGGGCTTGGGAAGCTGGAGTTAAAGGACCGGCCATGGTCACAAAAGCCTTTAACACAGCATTACCGGGACCAGGAGGATATATAGTTTCCTTTGGTATAATATTCTTTGCCTTTTCAACTATACTTGGATGGAGTTATTATGGTGAAAAGTGTTTAGAGTATCTAACGGGACACTGGACGGTTAAATACTATAAAATAATATTTATACTTGCAATAATGGGAGGAGCAGTGGCTAAAATAGACTTAGTTTGGGCTCTAGCCGATGTTATGAATGCATTGATGGCTGTACCTAACCTAATTGGTTTAATAGGTTTAAGTGGCATTGTAGTGGCTGAGACAAGGAAATATTGGAACGGAATTAAATGATAGAGGAAAGATGAGAGTGGAGAGATGAGAGATGGGAAAGATGCCAAAGGCATCTTTCTTATTTTTTGTATTTTATCTCTCCTCTTTCCATTCTCCCTTCTCCACTATTTTCTCGGACTTGCACTGATAATATTATATATGCATAAACTGATGTATAAGTAAATAATCTTGGATGTGATGCGATGGAAGTGATGAGATGGATATGACTGGGAGAAAACTATTGGTTGCTAACTCTGGAAGTGATTCCATAAGTATTATTGACCTTGAAGATGACTTTAAGTGCAGGACTTTTTTTCTAGACCTTTATAACAATGATAAAGTGAATAAAGTTAGTTCATTACCCTGCTTAGGGCCTCATCAAATTATTAAAAGTCAAAATAATAAAGAGTTATATTCTATTAATACTTATGATAACAGCATATATAAGGTATGTATTGATAAACAAAAAATTAAAGGTAGTTTATTTACAGGATGTTCTCCCTCCCATGGAGGATTACTAGATGAATATATCCTAATTACCAATGGAGACTCCAATTCTATATCAGTGATAGATGAAGAAGAATTTCAACTTATTGAAAATATTTCAGTGGGAGAAAAACCCCATGACATTAAAATTGATAAAAAGAATAACAAAGTTTATATAGCAAATAGTGATAGTTACTCTATAGACGTGGTAAATATATATGATAATTACCAGCATAGGATTAAGTTACCCTATAAGCCATTTCATATTATATTGAAAGAGAAAAAAATATATGTACTATGTCCACAAAATAATGGTATGACAGAAAGTGCTGTTCTTATAGTTGATAGACATAATGAAGAGATATTAAAAAAAGGATATATAAAAGGGGTAATTATGGATATGGCGATTTTAGAAGAACAGGGTTTTATGTTTATAACTAATATTGATGATGGCTATTTGTATAAGATGGATATGGCTAATATGGAAATAATAAATAAATATCATTTGTCGGGCATGCCTAATAATATTTTATGGGATGGAAATGATAAGTTATTTATAACCAATGCATTAAAAAATCAATTGGTTATATTTAATATTTTAACAGAAAGGGTAGAAAGAAATATACGGGTTGGATTAGAGCCAAATGGATTATTGTTATTATAGGGCTGGATATATCCAGCTCTATAATAATAACTAAGAATCCGATGTAAATAAATGAAATATTTTTTCGTATATACGTTGGGGGTCTTTTTTCCAGTTATCGCATATTAATTTAGCCTGTTTATTGGAAACTACGTTTAAGGATAAATTGAATAAAGTAATATCCTTTTCCACCACTTTTAAATTTACGATGAACTCACTATCATTTTTTTTAAAATAATTTGCTACTATCTGACTTTCTTTGATTAACTCTTTACGTTTTTTCTTATATCTTTTATCTATTTCGGTTTTAATCCTATCTGGTATTCTATTGATAAAATAATTAAGAGTTTCTTTTCCTAAATTTGATACTCGATAAAATTCTTTACCATCTTTGTTTGCCAATTCTATAAAATTGGAATTAACCAGTTCACTTAAATATTGTTGAACAATAAAATAATTCATATAGTTATTTTCTAAAACAAATTGAGTTATTTCTGTGTTATTCATCGGTATATCTATTTGATCTATAATATAAAGAAGTAATAACTTATGTTCAGCAAGTTCCTTTGTATTTTCAAAAATCATTTTACCACCTCTTAGCCACGAATATATTAAAATTATAACATAAAAAAAAGAGAAGTGGTAATATTACCACTTCTCTTTTTTTTATATTGGTATATCATTATTTTCCAGACATTGAATTTTCAGCTTGTTCAATTAACCTTTTAACCATATATCCCCCAACATAACCATTTTGTCTAGCAGTTAGGTTTCCCTTATCCATTGAGTCATAATTACTTAATCCTAATTCACTTGCAATTTCATTTTTCATTTGATTAAGGGCCATTCTTGCTTCAGGAACTACTAGCTTGTTATTATTTCTAGCCAATTTAATTCCTCCTCGAATGTTTTTTTCAACATCTTATTTGATGTTGTATTATTAATATAACCTTTTTTAGAGGAGATATGTTATATAAATATTGTTAATTAAAATAGTTTATAGAATAATTGCGTAAACTAGGATTTTTAATTGAGAATTGACAATGGACAGTGGACAATTGAAGTACAAATCGGCTGAAGACGATTTGTATTATAATATTTTACGAACAAAGTGAGTAAAATTACCTTTAATTATCAATTGTCAATTTTCAACTCTCAATTTAGTTAATTAGATGGGAATTCATTCTTCGGTATAATATATAAATAATTAAAATAATTGAGAGGCCGGTAACCCCTCAATTATTCTAAGTTAATTTTTTCTTAATAGGAGTCTTAACATCGCCCCTTGTTCCGTGCTTATGAACACTATTTAATTGGGCTTTCTGTGATTTTGCTTCTCTATGATAGTGTCTTTCATCATTAGTTATAGTATTAGCTGAGTATTCTACTTGATGGCCTTTTATATTTGTAAAAGTACTTTTTCTAATAGACAAAGTACATACACCCCATTTATATAAATTTTGTATAAGAGAATTACTCAATTATATTTTAACCTCAAGAGTACTAAATGATGTTGGGAATTTTTGATTTTGTATATAAAATATAATTTTTTTAACGAAAAATTTTTTTTAGTAGGATAAATGCATTCAGGGAGATTTTAAAGCCATATAATCAGTGGAATAGTAAAATTTAGTTGCTGGGGGATTCGTAATCCCACAGCTTAACCAATAAAATATACATTGACTACATACATTTATGGTCTAACCAATTCCCTGCATCTTGTTCCCTAAAATAGTTAAAATTTAATTACAATATGAGAAATATGTAGATAATAAATGAATTATAAAATATAATTGTAGTATAAAACTATTTTGTATTATTAATTGTAATATTAAATGAAGGAGGAGAAATTTTTGAAAAAAATATTTAAGGCATTAACTATTTTAACCATAGCCAGTGTATCTTTGGTAGGCTGTGGTAGCGATAAAGAGATAGAAACTGCAAAGGAAGCTCCAAGCGCTTCGGTTGGACAGGCTGAAAAGGATAAGGAAGAAAGTGGAAAGAAGAAAGATGAAGTAACGAAGAAAGAAGAACAAGAAAACAAGGAAGAATTAAAAAACAAAGAAAAAGAGAATAAAAATGAAGAAAAAGAAGATAAAGGTGGAAAAGAATCCATAGATTTATCGGTTAAACCTAATGAGATGGGAAAGGTTATGGTACTTATGTATCATAATATAGGAGAAGAAGAAGCCACTTGGGTTAGGACTCCTGAAAACTTTAGGAGAGATCTAAATACACTGTATGAAAAGGGATATAGGGCTATAAGTCTAGAAGACTTTGCCCAAAATAATATAGATGTTGAGGAAGGAAAGACCCCAGTTGTATTTACATTTGATGACGGCAATCAAAACAATTTTAATATAATTGAAAAAGATGGTAAGAAAGTGATAGATCCAAATTCCGCTGTTGGAATAATGGAAGAGTTTAACAAGGAGTATCCTGATTTTAACATGACAGCTACTTTCTTTATCAATGGATTAAAACCATTTAGGCAAGATGATTTAATTGAGTATAAGCTTAATTGGCTTGTAGATAATGGATATGATGTAGGTAATCATACATTGGGACATAATAATATGTCTAATGTTAAAGACCCTTTAAAAATTCAAAAATATATTGGAAAGCAAGCGCAGTTTTTAGAGAGTTTTGTAGAAGGATATAAAGTTAATACCTATGCCTTATCCTATGGTGGACGACCAGAAGACAAGCATACCGATTTATTAGCAAAGGGAGAATATGAAGGGTTTAAGTATGAAAATGTAGCTATACTAAATGTGGGATGGGATCCATCGGTTTCTCCTAACCATAAGAACTTTAATCCCTTAGCAATCCATAGGGTAAGAGCCAGTGAAACTAATGTAGATAATGTGGGAATGTATGATTGGATGGAGATGTTTGAAAATCATCCAAATAGAAGATATATCAGTGACGGAAATCCAGATATAGTTACTGTACCTAAGAAATATGAAGAAAATATTGATAAAGAGGGAATAAAGGATAAGAAATTATATTTATATGAGGAACAGTAGGATATGGAGTTATATAGTTTATTAAAAATAACAGTAGGGGACCCTACTGTTATTTTTAATGTATACCAATATTTCCATCAGCTTTCATTGTAACTGTATTATTTTTTAAGATTTGTTTTGTTCTATCGCCATCCCTTAAAGAATCTAGATATACTATTTCTTCTGGTTGGATTTTAATGGCATTTAGAGAGGTTTTATTATTATCGATAATATAGGGTTCTGGGCTGTATCTTCGGGCTTCCTCTAATATGTCTTCATTATCTAGACTGGTAGAAGCTTTTCCAAAAACTTGAACACCCTTTATCTTTTTATAATCTATATAGTCACTATTAACTAATAAACAAACATTTGGATTATCCTTAATAGCATTAAACTTTTCTCCTCCGGCGGATACAATATATAGGTTCATATTATCATCGGTAAAGTATTGTACTGGACTGCTTCTGGGAATGTTGTTGATTGTAGTTGCTAAAGAACCCTGCTTATGTTCTATTAAAAAATCTTTAATATGTTGTTTTAATTCCTGTGATTCCATTTTATTATTCAAAGAAGATACCTCCTAGTAAACTATTATTCCTTTTTATTATTGTTTATTTTAATAAAAATATGTATGGTTTGATATAAATATTAAACCTCAGTAATAATAAAACTACTCTTTGAATAAATTATATTAATATACAACAATAGGGAGGAGATATGTATTGAAGGTATTTTTTGTTAAGAGGCATAATTTCTTTACGGTATTATTATTAATTTTGCTAGTTGCAGGTTCCATAACATATACTAGTTTAACCAATGAAGGAGATATAACCAGTGTATTTTCAGCTAAAAGGGAGTTGCCCATATATTCTGTTAAAACCGATGAGAAAAAGGTTGCCATAAGCTTCGATGCTGCATGGGGAAGTGAATATACCGATGAAATATTAAATATATTGGATAAACACAATGTAAAAACAACCTTTTTTTTAGTTGGGTTTTGGGTAGAGCGTTATCCAGAAATGGTTAAAAAGATAGATGCCAGGGGGCATGAAATAGGAAATCACTCAAGTCATCATCCCCATATGTCTAAATTATCAGAAAAGCAAATAACTGAAGAGTTATTAAACACAGAGGAAAAGATAAAAAAAATAATTGGTAAAGAAACAATGTTATTTAGACCTCCATTTGGGGATTATAATGATCGTTTAATTAAAACATGTAGAGATAACGGATATTACACTATTCAGTGGGATGTGGATTCATTAGACTGGAAAGAGTTAGGGGTACAGCCAGTGGTTGATAGGGTAACTAGAAATGTAAAAAAAGGATCCATAATATTATTTCATAATAATGCGAAGTATGTAACAGAGTATTTACCATTGGTACTAAGTAGATTACAGGAACAAGGATATGAGATAGTTCCTATCTCAGAGTTAATATACAAAAATAACTACCATATGGACTCCACAGGACAGCAGGTTAGAGATAATTGATAGTTGACAATGGACAATGGACAATTAAAAATTCGGCCAATTGGCCGAATTTTTTGTTGTTAAGTTGAAATTCTAAAAGTGAATGATTGATTTTTAAATAATATGCAATATTAACTATAAACAAACTGTGGAAAAAATAAAAATCATGTTCTAGAAAATAATTGTCCACTGTTAATTGTCCATCGTCAATTAAAAAATAGGCCTTTGGCCTATTTTTTTTACGATCTTCCTAGGTTAGAGTATTCATCTTTTGCTCTTTTTACTATTTCTTGGGTTAGAGCTTTTCTGTCAGTTTTACTATTTATATGCATTTCTGATGCTATTTCCTCTTTAAAGTTTTCAAAAGCTTTTCTTGCATTAGTTGGAATTGTATTTTTCATTAGTATCACCTCTGTTTAGTAGTATTATTAAATATAATAAACTTCCTATGAAAATAGTATCCCATACATATAAATACATTATGATAGTAAATTTTTCAAAATATACGAAGCTAATAATAGATACATAAAAAAGTTACTAATGTAAAACCTAAAATGTATAGGATAGAAAGTAGTTAAAGGAGCGCTATGTTTGATGATGATAGACGGAATAGATATCAAAGGAATAACTTGTGACTCAAGAAAAGTAAAAAAAGATTATGTATTTGTGGCAATAAAAGGATTTAGTGAAGATGGAAATGATTATATAAATAACGCGATAGAAAAGGGTGCTAAAATAATATATACAGAACGAGATATAACTAATAAAAAAATACCCATCTATAAAGTGAACAATGCCAGGGTAAAGTTAGCAGAATTACTAAATGAATTTTATGATTATCCCTCAGAGAAGGTTAGGCTGATTGGAGTTACTGGGACAAATGGGAAGACTACAACTACCCATTTGATTAATGAAATATTTAAAAAATCTGATTACAAAACGGGCCTAATAGGAACGCTAGGAACAAAAATAGATGATGATTATATTTCTACGTTTTTAACCACTCCTGATCCGGAAAATCTCTTTTTTTTATTAGATAAAATGGTAAAGGAAAAAGTGGATGTTGTAGTAATGGAAGTGTCATCCCATGGATTAAAATTTTATAGAACCTATGGATTACAGTTTGATGTGGCTATACATACGAATATCGATAGGGATCATATGGATTTACATGGAACAATGGAGGACTATATTAATAGCAAGAAGAGATTGTTTAACTCCCTTAGGAGTAATAAACTGGCAGTATTAAATATAGATGATGATAATAGTAAAAATATGATAGATGGAAATGATAGGATCTTTATTATATCATATGGTCTAAATAATAGGGCTACGGTTACTGCATCAAGTATAGAAATAATAGATAAAATCAGATTCATATTATGCTTAAGACGGGGAATTACCACCATAAATGGTGTAGATATTGAGCCCTTTGAATTTTCGGTTAAGCTTAATATACTGGGAAAACACAATATATATAATGCTTTGGCAGCTATAAGTGTGGCATTGTACTTTGGAATAGATTCAAAAACTATAAAGAAAGCTCTAGGTAAATTTAATGGAATAAGAAGAAGGTTAGAAAAAATATACGATGATAAATTTTTGGTTATAGATGATTATAGTCATAATCCCTTGGGATATCAAGTTGTTTTTGAAACACTACAAAATATAGAATATAATGATATCATTTTAATAAATGCCATTAGAGGTGGTAGGGGAAAAGAGATAAATAGAAAAAATGTCGAAGAAATATTAGTATGGCATAAGATTTTAGGAATTAAAAATATAATATTATCCACAAGTGACGATGTAGTAGAGGGTAAAGATAAAGTTAGGGAAGATGAAATTAAAGGAGCTATTAATGTTTTTGCTAAGACCAAAACAGGTTATGAATTGTATGATAGCTTAGAAAAGGGGATAGGTAGAAGTTTAGATTTAGTATCCAGAGGAGATGTCATTCTATTGTTAGGATCACAAGGAATGGATAAGGGGAAAGAAATATTTTTTAAGTTATTAGATGGAAAAAAGGTCAGTTCTTAGAACTGGCCTTAAAACATAGACAAAGCAAGTGAAAATGTCCGCCAGTCCTAGGATTTGGAAAATATATAGAAACGGTCGAAAATAGAATTCCAAACTCGCTATGCTCAAACACTGGAATTCAAAACTATTTTCTCCCTTATTCTATATTTTCACAAATCCTGCGGAATGGCTACCATTTTCACTTGCTTTGTCTAAATATATTTTGTAGTGAAACAAAGGTCAGTTCTTAGAACTGGCCTTTTCCTAATTAATTATAAAATTTGAAAAAAATTAAAGGGTTTTTATGGTTAAAAGTCAAATATTAAATTAACGATACATTTATAAAAACATATGACGAAAAATCAAAAAAACATCATATTATTCCTATGTTTTGAATATGTATAATTGTAGATTAGTCCATAAAAAAACATAAGAATAGGAAGGGGAGTGGGGACTATATGGTAGATAAAGTAATTGATACTAACATGGTAACATTAATAGGTAAAGCAGTTACAGAAAAAGAGTTTAGTCATGAAATGTATGGAGAAAAATTTTATAATTTTGATTTGGAAGTACCAAGATTAAGTGAGTATTCAGATGTATTGCCCATTACAATATCGGAAAGATTACTAGTGAATACTGACATTAGTCAAGGAGACGATATTGTTATAGAGGGGCAACTGAGATCCTACAACAGATATATCGATGGGAATAATAAGTTATTATTAACTATTTTTGCTAGGGATTTATATATACCTCATACTGAGGAAGAGCTTCTAGAGCTTAAGAAGAAGCCCAATGAGATATATATAGATGGATATGTATGTAAGCCACCGGTTTATAGAACTACACCATTTGGAAGGGAAATAACTGATTTATTGGTTGCTGTAAATAGACCTTACAATAAATCTGACTACATACCCTGTATCGCTTGGGGACGAAATGCAAGATTCTGTAGTAACTTAAATGTTGGTGACCATATAAAAATATGGGGAAGAATTCAAAGTAGGGAGTATCAGAAAAGATTATCCGATGGTACGGTGTTAAATAAAGTAGCCTATGAAGTATCCATATCAAAGCTAGAGTATGTTGAGAATGATAATAATAGGGATGATATTGAAGAGGATGGGGATATGGAAGAGTAGGATATAATTTAAATACTATTTAATTATTACTCTAGATATAAAATAAAGAAACCCTCAGGGTTTCTTTATTTTATATCTATTACTTTATTTGAACTTAGTCTAAATATTCTTTGTCTAATAGTGGTGGGGTTTCAGGATCACTACCGGCGAATATAGGGGAAGATAAGTTAAATATAACTATAGCACCTACTAAAATAGATAGACCATACTTAATAATTTTTTTCATTGTAAACCTCCTTTAAATTATGTGACTTACGATATAATTATATTCTAAAAGATAAAGAAATATTTGTCAATATTGAAAATATAAAGTGAATGTGGTATATTTAAAGAGTTAAAGTAGTTCAATAAAATTCAAAATTTTATAAGGGGGAGTATTATGGAACAAAATGAATTAACTTTAGGTGAAAAGATAAAAATTGAACGAAAAAAAAGGGGGTTTACTCAAAAAGATTTGGCTGGAGACTTTATAACTAGAACAATGTTAAGTAAGATAGAAAATAACTTTGCTAGACCATCTATAAAGACCATCGAATATATAGCTTCTAAGTTAGATTTACCTGTAACATATTTTTTAGAGAGTATGGTAAACGGAGATATGAATTCTAAGTCAAATATGGAAAATGTATTTGAGCATTCTTGTTTTTTAATTAAAAATAAGGAATATGACAAAGCTATAATTTATATTGATGAAATGTTAGAAAATAACGGTCATGAATCGAAGGATATCTATTATCTAAGATCCATATATAACTTAATTATCTGTTACTTTAAACTTGATAAGATTGAAGAATGTGAGAAAAGAGCATTGTCAATAATACCTTCACTAAAGGATAAGAAAGACTTCTATTATCTTTCAAAAACATATAAGATAACTGGAAGTTTATATTTTGAAAATAATGAGTATAAGGTGGCAGAAAAAAACTTTAGAGAAGGATTAAAGTTTTTAAAGGATTCGTATGTTGATGATATACTTCAAGAACAGGTTTTATATTATAATATAGCTCTTTGTCTATATAAGCAGAAACGATTTGATGAAGCAATAGATAATTTAGCTATTGTACAAAAGATATCTCATGAGTATGCATGTTATAAAAATCCCCATTATGTTAATATGCTTTTAGGAAATATAGAAATGGCAAGGGATAATATAACTGCATCAATAAAATATACTTGTAGGGCAATATATTACTTTGAGAATAAAGGGGACAAATATTATACTGCTTTATGTAATAAAAATTTAGGAATAGGGTATATAATTAGCAAAGATTATGATAAAGCATTTAAGCACTTAAGCCAATCATTAAAATACTTTCAAAGTAACGATATAAAAGATTTGAAAAGATTGAATGAAATAAAATTAGATATAGTTCTTGCTTTAAGTAAGAAAGGAGAATATGAAGAAGCATATAGATATATTAAAGATATAGATATAAACTATTTAAGTGAAAAGTGTAAATGTGACTACTATATTTCCCTAGCCAGATACCACATACACATAAAAGACTTAGACCAAGCTGAAGACTATTTAAACAAAGCAAAGGGGCTTACTGATGATAAATATATTTTACAGGACTGGTATACAGTAACAGCAAATCTTTATTCACTAAAAGATGACTATAAAAAAGCATATGAGTTATCAGAGGAAGCTAGGAAAGTATTAAATTATTGAAAAATATTAAGTGTTGTAAAATGAATATATTAATATATAAGATCATGTTTTACATAGATAATTAGTTATGGTAAAACATGATTTTTTGATATAATAAAATAGGGGTGATTTAGTGGAGTATAATATAATTGTGGCGGTTATATTTTTAATAATATTTATTACCATTCAGTATACCTTAAATAAAATACTGATGGAACTAAAAAATATAAAGCAGATATTAGTACAAATGAAGATTAAAGACTAAGTGGGTGTATCTATTATGGGGAATCTTAGGTTTTTTTTAAAAGAAATATTTATTAAGTTAAGGGATAATTATGATAATGATTATTTGAATAAAAACTTAATAAATATTTTTATTGTACTTGTTTGGAATGCAAATAAAATCACAAAGGAAAAATTGCGGGATATAAACGTAGAAGAAATAGAAAGAAATAAAATATATAATTTTCTAAAGTCTGATATACCGAATCAAGTGTTAAAAGATGAAATGATAATACCCATTATCTATGAACTTCTTGTTAATGAAAGGGAGAAAAGAAAGAGTTATGGTATTTATTATACTCCCCAGTGGTTGACTGAGTATATAGTGGATAGTGTTATAGTAGAGGATATTAAGAATAGGAACGATATATCCAGTCTAAAGATATTAGAGCCATCCTGTGGATGTGGAGTTTTTATACTGTATATATTTGATGTACTATATGACTGGTACATAAGTAATACTAATTTACATAATGAAGTCATAATAAGAAAAATAATAGAAGAAAATCTATATGGAGTGGATATAGATAAAGAGGCTTTAAGGGTATGTAGATATTTATTAATGTTTAAATATTCAAAAATTACAGACAAACCATTAAACTTAAAGTTTAATTTATACAATATGGACTTTTTACAGGATAAAATCCTACAATATAAAGACTTTGACTACATAGTGGGAAATCCCCCTTATCTAGAAAATAGAAAGATAAATAAATATTATGATAAAAAAAGTTTAAAACAAAGGTTTACTACTGCTAAGGGAAGGTTTGATATATTTAATCTATTTATCGAAAGGTCTATAGATATAATAAATGAAAATGGGAAGATAGGGTATATACTGCCGGCAAGTATTTTATCCAATAATAACTTTTCTGATATAAGAAAAATCATATTGGAGAGTACAAATATTGATGAAATAATAAATTTAGGAGAGAAAATATTTGACAATGTTAATATGAATATGTCAATTTTGACCATGACTAGGTCTCACAGCTCTATAAAGGATCATAATATAAGGTGTAAAGATATTAGTATGAGTAATAATAGAGCGCTTCATATTAAAAAAGATGATTATAAAATTATAAATCAGAGGTATTATTATAGCTTATTAAAAAATATATTTGATATTTATTCTTCTTCTATAACCTTTAAACTAAGGGATAGAATATTTCATGAAGGTTATACAAAAATTAATGATATATGTGAAATAATAGCAGGCATAGCTACAGGAAACATTAGAAATAAACTTCTAAAAACTAATAAAACTAAAAATTCAAAAAGGATTTTAGAGGGGAAAAATATTAAAAAATATTATTGTAAATGGGACAGTTTGTTTTTTATAGATGATAAATCAATAATAAATAAGGACAATGGAGAATATGCCACATTCATGAGGGAAGAATTTATCTACAGTGAGAAGCTATTAATAAGACAAACAGCGGACCGGTTTATATGTGCCTATGATAATAATTATTATTATTTATTAAATACATTATATTCCCTTATAATTAGAAGTAAATATAGAAAAAGGATAAATATAAAATATATATTAGGTTTATTGAATTCAAAGTTATATAGTTATCTATATAGAAGTATGGTTAGGGAGACTAATAAACTATTTCCTCAGGTTAAAATATTTCATATACAAAATAGCCCCGTTATCATTCCAGAAAGCTTTATTGAAAATGAAGTGGTTAATAGGGTGGATAAAATATTAAAATATAATGAAAACCTATACAATGAAGAAAATTTAAAAAATAGTAACAAATTAGAGGGTAAAATAAAAAAACTAATGACTGAAATAGATACTATTACTTATAAAATCTTTAATTTAACCGACAGGGAGATATGTGAAGTGGAAAAGGGAATAGATAATATATAGGATAGGATTTACTATAAAACTGTATTTTGCAGTTTTTAACATTGACAAAATATAGTGGTTCCAGTAGAATAGAGTTCAAATTATCGTTTTTCATATAATAATTTAGTAGACTAAGGAGGATATTAGAATGAACGAAGATAAAAAAAGAAAGATTGTAATATCAGAAGAAGAGATAAAAGCTAAGATAAAAGAACTTGGTAAACAAATAACCGAAGATTATGAAGGGAAGAAAATACTTATAGTTTCTCTTTTAAAGGGTAGCTTCATCTTTACTGCAGACTTAGTTAGGGAAATTGGGGTTCCTACACAAATAGAGTTTATGACTACTTCAAGCTATGGACACGGAGAAGAGAGCTCAGGAAACGTTAATATAATCAATGACTTAAAGATTGATGTAAAGGATAGGGATGTACTTATTGTAGATGATATAATGGATTCTGGACTTACTATGAAGGTAATAATTGATCATATAAAAGAGCATAACCCTAAATCAGTTAAATCATGTGTATTCTTAAACAAACCAGAAAGAAGAACAGTTGACATTTCTCCAGATTATGTTGGTGAAACTATAGAAGATTTATTTATAGTGGGATATGGATTAAATTATGGAGACTATTATAGAAACATACCATATATATTCTCATTTGAGGACTAGAACATAGGTGAAAAATAATACTTATTCTATGTAGGGACTCAATATATTGAGTCCCTACGATTAGTTCTTTTACCAAATCTCTGCTCTCTGCCCTTTGCACCCTGCACTGAATAAAGAAGCGCCAAAGGCGCCTTTATTCACTCCCTTAGTTCATTCAATATTTTCACTTTATCAATAGTTTTTGCATCCTTTTTCTTTATAACCTTGGCTGGAATTCCTGCCACAACGGAGTTTTCAGGGACATCTTTAGTGACTATAGATCCAGCAGCCACCACCGCTCCTTTTTTTACCCTTACCCCTTCCAATAAGACAGCATTTGCCCCTATAAGAACATTGTCTTCAATAATAACAGGAGTCTTACTTGGAGGTTCTAAGACTCCAGCTACCACAGCTCCAGCGCCCACATGGCAGTTTTCTCCGATTATGGCCCTAGCACCTATTACAGCATTCATATCTACCATAGTATTTTTTCCTATATTTGAGCCTATATTAATAACTGCTCCCATCATTATAACTGCATTTTTGCCTATAGATACTTTATCCCTTATTATGGAGCCAGGCTCTATCCGTGCTTCTATATTTTCAATATTAAGTAATGGTATGGCAGAATTTTTTCTATCTATTTCAATATCATAGTAGTCTATATAGGAGCTATATTCCTTTAAAACATAGTTTATATCTTTATATTCCCCTATAATAATTCTAAAGTCATAAAAGCCGTAGGACTTAAGATTATCTATCTTGATATTTTCAAAATCTCCTTTAACATATAATTTCACAGGGGTAGACTTATTGGAGTTTTTTATAAAATTAGCTAGTTTATATGGGTCTGAAAGTTCTATATTGTTATAGTTGTTATTGTTTATATCATTATTCATTAGTTTCCTTCAGCCCTTTCTTTTCTTAGATAGTGGAAAACTATAGTTTCAAACTATCTAAATTTTATTATATTTAGTAGTTGGAGCTTAGTAATTCACCAACTGATTAAACCTTTATGATATCATTCATATTAAACAGACCGTTATTTTTATTTTGAATAAATTTTGCTGCTTTTATTGAGCCTATTGCAAAAATACTTTTTGAAGCTGCGCTGTGTTTGATTTCTAGAATTTCATCGGGACCAGCATAGATGACAGAATGCTCTCCGACGATAGTTCCACCTCTTATTGAATGTATTCCAATTTCATTTTTTCGTCTTAAATCTTTTTTGCTGTATCGGCCAAATACATATTCTTTTTCATTACTTAATTCTTTATTTATTTCCTTTGCAATCATATATGCAGTCCCACTGGGGGAATCTAATTTTTTATTGTGATGCTTTTCTAATATTTCTATATCAAAATTATCCCGTAATACTGCAGCGGACTTTTTAACCAGATTTAATAATAAATTTATCCCCAATGACATGTTTGCTGAATAGAAAACAGGTATTTTTTTTGATGCTGTTTCAATATCATTCATATCATGGGCAGACAAACCTGTTGTGGCAATAACCAATGGGATATTTTTCTCCATACCATAATCCAAAAGCCCTGGTAAAAAATAAGGGTTTGAGAAGTCGATTATAACATCTGCTTCTTTTTTAAACTTAAATATATCATTGTAAATAGGAAAATCATTGTCAAATTTATTCGGGGATTTATCTATACCTGCTATTATATCCATTTCATCATCTTTTTTTAGTTCTTTGGCTAAAACTTGCCCCATAGCTCCATTACAACCATTGATTATGGTTTTAATCATTTTATTACCTCCTCTATAATAATCCGTATTCTTTAAGTTCATACTTTAATATTTCTAAGTTGGAATATACCATATCGGTTAATGGTAATCGTAAATTACCTACATCGATTCCCAATAAATTCATTGCAGTTTTTATAGGAATTGGGTTTGTTTCTATAAATAAAGCTTTTATTAGTCCTAGCATATTTAGCTGAATCTCCCTAGCCTTTTCTATATCATTATTAAGAAAAGCCATAGTCATATCATGGGTATCCTTAGGAGTTATATTAGCAACAACAGATATAACACCCTTACCACCTAGGGACATAAGGGGTACAACCATATCATCATTACCGGAATATATGGAAAAGTCTTTAGGACATATTCTAGCTATTTCAGCCACTTGACTAATGTCGCCACTGGCTTCTTTAACAGCTATTATATTTTTATGCTTAGATAATTTTTCAAGGGTTTTGGGTAGCACATTCACTCCGGTCCTACCGGGAACATTATAAACTATTATGGGGATATTTACATTATCAGCAATGGCAGTATAATGGGCCACTAAACCTTTTTGAGTAGTTTTATTATAATAAGGTGTTACTACTAAAAGTCCATCGGCACCTATTTCTTCGGCATATTTACTCATTTCAATTGCATGATTAGTGTTGTTGCTACCTGTACCTGCTATTACTGGTATTCTACCGTCAGTTGCTTCAACAGCAAACCTAATAGCTTCTTTTTGCTCATTCTCTGTCATGGTGGAAGCCTCACCAGTGGTTCCACATATTATTAAAGCATCTGTACCTTCAGCTATATGCCAATCAATAAGTTCACCTAATTTATCAAAATCTATTCCATCCTCTTTGTAAGGAGTCACTATAGCAACTCCAGAGCCTTTAAATAGTGTCATAATAAACCTCCTAATTTTTTATTATATTATTCAAGCATAGGAACACTGTGGATATGGTATTTTATACATGCTAAGTTTAGATATAATCATTAATAAGGAGTTCTGCAATCTGTACAGTATTAGTTGCAGCTCCTTTTCTAATATTATCTGCTACTATCCATAAATTAAGGCCGTTTTTTATACTATTATCTCTTCTTATTCTCCCTACATATACATCATCTGTCCCTTCGCTGCTTAATGGGGTGGGATAGATGTTATGGGATATATCATCTTGAACAATGATACCCTTAGCATCTTTAAAACTACTATATATTTCTGTTAAGTCAAAACTTTTATCAAACTCTAGATTGACAGAAACACTGTGACCGTATTTTACAGGTATCCTTACGCATGTTGATGTTATTTTTAAGTCATTATCATGTAGAATCTTTCTAGTTTCATTTATCATTTTCATCTCTTCTCTTGTATAGTCATTGTCCATAAAAATATCTATATGGGGAAGACAATTAAAAGCTATTGGATGGGGATATTTTTTTGGACGTAATGAGTTTAGCCCATTTTCAAGATCTTTAATTCCACCTATGCCTGAGCCGGAAACTGCTTGATAGGTAGAGAAAATAACCCGTTTTATTTTAAATTTATCATGAAGTGGTTTAAGAGGAACAACACATTGTATAGTAGAGCAATTTGGATTTGCTATTATTCCATTATGATATTTTACATCCTCTGGGTTCACCTCTGGTATAACTAATGGAACATCCTTATCCATTCTCCAGGCACTACTATTGTCAACTACTATAACCCCTTTTTCACTAGCTATTGGTGCAAACTTCTTACTTACTTTGCCGCCGGCTGAGAATAGAGCTATATCGATATCATTATCGAAGGAATCTTCTTTTAGTTCATCAACTATGTATTCTCTTTCGTTAAATATAATTTTTTCTCCCTTAGACTTGGCAGATGCAAATAAGAATAATTTGTTTACAGGAAAGTGGCGCTCTTCTAATACCTTTAAAAATGTTCTACCTACCATACCTGTTGCTCCTACTATGGCTAAATTTACTTTTGACATAAAAATCCCCCTTAAAAATTTCTGTTATTAATATATATATTAATTAGTTTATTAAAAAATACAGTTAATAGTGTGTATAATAACATATTATTTTATAACATATTAAATGGGATAGAAAATATAATATTTATATATTATTTTAGAAAAAGGATTTCATTAGTGGAAGATAGAATTAAAATATATTATGAAGGGAGGAATACTTTATGGAGAAGAAAAGGTTTTTACCTACTATATTGGAGATTAATATCTTTTATTTAATAATTGCATTTGCTTGGACAGAAATAGGAGGAAGGGCACAAATTAGAGATATGTATACTGGGATATTGATAACTGAATATCTTATTATATTTATACCTACACTGATTTATATAAAAATTTTAGGTTATGATTTGAAAAAAGTTTTGAGATTAAATGCTATTTCTATTAAAGAAGCTTTTAAAATACCGCTAATCGTTCTATTTTCTTATCCTATACTGATTTTTATAAATGGCATTGCTTTAAAAATATTGGATTATTTTGATGCCATTAAATACTATGAAATGCCTTTAATGCCACAGAATAATACTCAATTTCTTATTACTTTATTTGTTGGAGCCATAACTCCAGGAATATGTGAAGAGGTTATGTTCAGAGGTCCCATAATGAGGGGATATGAAAGATTAGGAGCTAGAAAAGCTATTATTATCTCTGGGGTTTTATTTGGGATATTTCATTTTAATATTCAAAATTTTGTAGGACCTACAATGTTAGGGATTTTACTCGGATATTTAGCCTATAGAACCAACTCTATATTTCCATCTATTATAGCCCATGGAACTAATAATGCTATATCTTTTACAGTTGGATATGTTTCATTGAGAGTACTAGATAGGTTAAATATAGATCCCGCTACTAATGAAGGGTTACAACAAAATATTTCATCGGATATGCATACTACAGCCCTTATAATAGGACTAATTTTTATATTGGGAATATTATTAATATGTGGTTTAGTGGTATATAATTTAATAAAATCATTACCAAATAGGGAAAAAGAATTTAAAGAAAATATGGAATTAGATATAAGACATACCAGTCTTCTAGCTAAAATTATATCCATAGGCTCTCTCATAATGGTGGGAATTATATTTGTGTATAGGGCCCATATATTTATTACAAGATAGAAAATGACAAAAAATAATAATGACCTACTCGGGGGAAGTAGGTCATTTAAAAATTTAATATATATAAATATATATTAAAGGGGGAGTGGGAAAGTAGTACTTTTCTCAACACTGAATAGTCTAACATTTAGACAAATATAAATCAAGAGGAAAAATTATCTTTTACACATTCTTAAAAAATATGTATTAATAGTAATAAAATCGTTACATACTGGTAAATTTCTTAGGAATAATATATCTCGAAATCCACATAATAGAAGTGGGAGGGATATTTATGCAAAAGAAAAATAAAAAGAAGAAAAAGAAAATTGAGACAATAGAAGATAAAATGAAATATGAAATTGCCAATGAATTAGGTCTAATGGATAAAGTAAATGAACTGGGGTGGGGTGGACTTACTGCTAAGGAAACTGGGAAAATCGGTGGCATTATAACTGTTAGAAAGAAAGCTATGAAAAAGAAAGTGGAACAACTTAAAAATGAAAAGAAGGAAGGGTAGCCCCGCTGGAGGCTACTTTTTTCTTCTGATTCTTAGGTGTTTTACATTCTGTACTCTACATTTTGGACCTAAAAAAGGTGCTTAATATGAATTTATTCAGAACCCTATAGAAAAAACAAACGATATATATTAAAATAAAGCTAAGGAGGATTAATATGGATAGAATAGATAAAGTCTGTAGTTTATTGAGAAATTCAAAGAATACAATTGTATTAACGGGAGCAGGAATATCCACAGATAGTGGAATACCAGACTTTAGAAGTGCTGATAATGGCATATGGAATAAAATTGATCCCATGGAGGCATTATCTTCTAAAGTTCTTATAAATAACCCTAAAAAATTCTATAGTCAAGGATATCAATTATTAGATAACATGACGGGGTTTAAACCAAATGATGGTCATAAGGCTTTAAGGGAATTAGAAAAAAGGGGATTGGTAGACTATTTAATTACTCAAAATATTGATGATTTACATTATAAAGCGGGATCTGAAAAGGTATTTGAAGTACATGGAAATATTAGAACTGGAAGCTGTATTAAATGTGGAAGGGAAGTAAAATTAGATGTTATTACAGATAAAGTTAATAGGGGAGAGATACCTCCTAAATGTGATATTTGTAATGGAATATTGAGACCGGATGTTGTTATGTTTGGGGATAGGTTGCCAGAGGATTTCAATAAAGCTTGGCAGTTAGCCGATGGATGTGAACTATTAATCGTGGTGGGATCTAGTTTATCAGTTGCACCGGTTAACTTTTTACCTAAATTAGCCAAAAAATTAGTAATAATAAACCTAGAACCAACACCATTTGATAATATAGCGGAAGTAGTAATAAATGATAATTGTAGTTTAGTATTAAATGAAATATTAAATAAAATAGATAAGGTGGAATAATTATGGATTCATATAATCAATTTGCATTTATTTATGACAAGTTGATGACAGCTGATATTAGTTATAAAAAGTGGCATGACTATATAGAAATGATATTTAGTAAATATAATAAAAGCATTAATACAATATTGGAAATGGCCTGTGGAACTGGAAACTTGACTTCCTATTTAGCCAAAGAAGATTATATGATAACTTGTTTTGATATATCCCAAGAGATGTTATCTATTGCACAGGATAAACTAAAAAATAATAGAAATGTAAAGTTGTATAAAAGGGATATGGTGGATTTTAGTTTTAATAAAAAATACGATAGTATCCTGTGTATGTGCGATAGTATAAATTATATAACTGATAAGGAAGAGTTATTAGCAGTTTTTAAAAATGTCTATAAACATTTAAATGATGATGGAATATTTATATTTGATATAAATTCATACTATAAGCTTAATAATATTATTGGGAATAATACATTTGTACATGATGATGATAATGTTTTTTATGTTTGGGAAAATATTTATGATGCTGAAAAAGAGATTTGTCAATTTTATTTAACTTTTTTTGTTAAGGAAGGAGATACATATAAAAGATTTGACGAAGAACATTTAGAAAGGGCATATAAATTAGAGGAAATAATAGAGTTATTAAATAGAGCTGGCTTTAAAGATATTGATGCCTATCATGAATTTACCTTTGAAGAAGTCATGGATAAAAGTGAGAGAATAAATTTTGTAGTAAAAAAATAATATTATATATGTATAAAAATTCGTTTTTGGTAAATATTAATTGACAAAGAGAACTAGTTATGTTAGACTAATTTCAAGTGGAAGCTACATAGTAGTTCTGCAAAATTATTTAAGTTTTAGGAGGAATGTTTTAAATGGTTAAAGGTACAGTTAAGTGGTTTAATGCTACAAAAGGTTATGGTTTTATATCAACAGAAGAGGGAAATGATGTATTCGTACATTATTCAGCTATCGAAGATGAAGGTTTCAAGACTTTAGAAGAAGGTCAAGAAGTTGAATTTGAAATAGTTGATGGAGAAAAAGGTCCTCAAGCTACAAACGTAACAAAACTATAATTGAATATAATTGTTAATATTATATATAGATATATATAGTTATATATAGATAGTATAGTTTTGAGTAGCAAAAGTCCCGTTTTAGAACGGGGCTTTAATTTTTTGTTAAAAATTATGTTTTAGTATAAAATAAGACTATAATTAAGACATAGAGAAGGAGGAACATAAAGGATGAAAGATTACTTAATTAGAGCTATAGATGAGGAGAGGAGTATTAGGGTATTTATTGCAACCACTACTAATATGGTAGAGGAAGCTAGAAGGATACATAATACTACACCAACTGCAACTGCAGCATTAGGAAGAACATTAACTGCATCCTCAATAATGGGAGTAATGATGAAGGGGGATAAGGATAAATTAACATTGAGATTCAAAGGAAATGGTCCCATAAGAACTATTCTATCTGTTGCTGACTCTCAAGGTACAGTTAAAGGATATATAGCAAATCCAAATGTTGATCTCCCGCTTAAAGCAAATGGTAAACTGGATGTGGGAAATGCAATAGGAAAAGATGGCCAACTAACCGTAATCAGAGATCTAGGCCTTAAAAAGCCCTATGTGGGACAATCAAGCTTGGTAACTGGAGAGATAGCTGAGGACTTAACTAATTACTTTGCCACATCTGAACAACAGCCTTCGGTTGTAGCACTGGGGGTTCTTATTGATAGAGATATAAGTGTTAAGGCTTCAGGAGGATATATAATACAGGTACTCCCAAATATTTCTGAAGAAAAGTTGTCTAGATTAGAAGAAATAGTTAAAGGGGTAAAGCCGATATCAACCTTGATAGATAATGGATTAACTCCCGAGGATATACTAGAAGAGACTCTTGGAGAATTTGAAATGGAAGTTAAAGAAAAAGTGGATATTAATTTAGAGTGTGATTGTTCCAAGGAGAAGATTGAAAGGGCTTTAATAAGTTTAGGAGAAAAGGAATTAACAGATATCATCAATGAAGATGGTAAAGCAGAGATATCTTGTCATTTTTGTAATTCTAAATATAATTTTAATAAAGAAGAATTAGAGGATTTATTAAATAGAGCTAAATAGTCAATTGACAGGTATAACACTTATCTAACTTTGGATGTTGACCTATTCATATAAAAAAGCACTAGGGGGTTCAATGTATTGAATCCCCACATAAATTTATGGTCCCACCATTTCCCTACCCTCTGCACCTTGTACCCTGCACAGAACAAAGAAGCACCAAAGTTGCCTTTATTACCTTTAAAGATTATAATATAAACAAAATAAAACTATTGACAAAAAAGCAGATATGATGTATACTAGGTCTTGTCGTTGGGAAAGAAAAAAATATAATTAGATATGGCGGCATAGCCAAGTGGTAAGGCATAAGCAGATATCCAATTCTTATGCTTTTCAAGAATTGTGATAGTCGCTTAGTTGTAAATTTAGTCAACAGATTAGATATTTAGCATACGATATAATTAGATATGGCGGCATAGCCAAGTGGTAAGGCAGAGGACTGCAAATCCTTTATTCCCCAGTTCGAATCTGGGTGCCGCCTCCATAAAAATGACCTTCTATTAGATAGAGGGTCATTTTTTATTACATAATGTTTGTAACCATAGATTTAAGTTATAATATTATAAATATAGGAAGAAAAGAAGGTGTAACAATGTCAATAAGAAAAGGGAACCCATTTATTCCTTATAAAAAGGCAGATACTGTGATTGTTGATGGAAGAGGAAAGAAAATAATTGATAAACTAGTACATATGGGTATAAATGTTATACCTACAATAAAACATGAAAAACTTTATGAAGCAATATCCTATCATCCCGATATAATACTTCATCCAATAAATTACACCACGTTAATAGTGGAACCAAGTATGTTTTATTATTATAAAGATAAACTAAGAAATACAAATATTAAACTTATAAAGGGCGAGAAACATTTAGGGAAAGAATATCCTGATAATATAGCCTATAATGTGGCTAGAGTGTCAAAGTATGCGATACATAACTTAAAGTATACTGATGAGAAACTTTTATATTATTTGAAAAAAGAAGGTATAGAGTTTATTGATGTAAATCAAGGATACACAAAGTGCTCTATTGCAAATTTATCAGAAAATACTATAATAACTTCGGACCCTTCAATATATAATAAAGCCCTTAAATACGGAATAGATGTTTTGTATATTAAAGAAGGATTTATAAAATTGCCTGGATTAGACTATGGATTTATTGGAGGGACCTGTGGATTATTAAGAAAAAAGGAAATCCTGTTTACGGGAAAATATGAAAAACATATAGATTATAATAATATTGAAAAATTTCTAAAAAAACATGAAGTTAAACCAATTTTTTTAAGTAATAAAGAAATAATTGATTTGGGTTCAATTATTCCTTTATTATGTAATTAATGTTTAGTTGTGATATGAATATACCTATAGCTAAAACATATACTACTATTACACAGGAGGGAGTGGATTTAGTGGAATTACTTTGCGTAGGCATAAAAAATGAGTTTGATAAAGCATATGAAATAATAAATGATAGATTATTCTCCTTTCAAGGAGAAGATTTTAATATAAATTTACAAAGAAAAACAATAGGCAATACTGTTTTTATATCTTACGATTTAGAAAATAATTATAAAAAACGAAAACATAAAGAAATTAATGATATTTTTAAACATTATGTTGCTACAGCTATTTCTGAGATAATTTTAAAGTATTATCAAGAAAAGATTATTAATAGATTACTTTTAGAAAAATGTGCCCACTTCAAGTGGAGCGATAGAGAAATGATTAAAAAAAATACGATAGATGACTTAAATAAAAATGATTATACAAATGCCAGTGATATTGTATATAGAATAAGCAAAAAAGCTAGGATTACTAAAACTGTTATTGAATATTTAGAACAGAATGATGAAATAAATATAGAGGGGTTTGTAAACTTTAGATTAAAGTTTTTGATAGATATAATAGATGAAACCTTGGATAAAAATATAGAAGATTTTATTATGGAAAGGGAGTATCGGGAATTTATTAAAGTGCTTCAATATTTTGTGGATATACAAGAGCCTAAATTAAACACAGTGAATGTTATAATAAAAGAAAATAAGTACTTATTGTATGATGATGATAATAAAAAGATAAATAATGATTTTTTAGAAGAAGTAGCAGACGAAATAGTAGATGAAACCATGAGTTATGATGATCTGCTTATAAGTTCCCTTATAACCATAGCACCTAGAAATATAGTTATACACATAATAGATAGGAAAAATATAAAGGTTGTAGATGTTATAAAGAGTATATTTGTTAATAAAACTACCATCTGCAAAGGCTGTTGCTTATGTAGTAGTGAAATATTAGGTAAAAAAGAGAAAAAGTAGGCTCTATATTTTATAGAGCTTTACTTTTTTCTATTTTGTGGTATAATTATTTAGTCGTATTCTGGCTAAAGAGGTGATTTTATGGTAGTTATAAAAATGATTATATTGGCTGTTATAGGTGCTTTAATAGGGTGGCTTACAAATATTTTGGCTATTAAATTAATTTTTAGGCCTTTATTACCTGTAAGGATTCCTATCATAGGTATAAAATTTCAGGGATTAATACCTAAGAGGAGGGAAGAAATAGCCCTAAGTATAGGTGAAGTTATAGAAACGGAGTTATTATCGATCAATGATATTATTAACAAATTAATCGAAGAAGAAAATATATCAGAAATTAAAGAGTTAATAAAAGAAAAAATAGGAGATGTTGTTGAAAAAAAATTACCTTCTATAATACCAAGTGCATTTAAAGGTTCGATTTTTAAATATATAAATCAAATGATAGATGATGAAGGGGATAGAATTCTAAAGGATATGGCTGAAAAAATGATAAACAAAGCCACTGATAAAATTAGTCTATCGAAGATAGTAGAAGATAAAATAAATGAATTTGAGCTAGAGAAGATGGAAGAGATAGTAATGTCTATAGCGAAAAGAGAGTTAAAGCACATAGAAGTATTGGGAGGAATATTGGGTTTCCTAATAGGAGTAGTACAAGGTATAATAATATTATTATTCTAAATGTGACAATTTTCATTAGAAAATTGTCGCATTTTTTTTATTGAAAAAAATGGATGTAAGTGATAGAATATTCATGAAATAAATATTAATAAAATGTAATAAATTAATTGCTTTTTATTAATAGACTCTTCAGATAGGCACTTCAAAGTATTAACTTCAAAATATATATGCTTAGTTAGTTTTATTATATCTTTACATATAACATTACTTACACTTATATACAAATTTCAAATTCTTTAACATATCCTAGAATAGCTTGAAACAACAGTAATAATATCTCAATAAAATATATATTCATAAACCCGAAAATAATTTTTTAAAATAAAATAAATATTAGGGGGATTTTTATGAATGCTTTATTACTTGCGATTATAACCTATATAGGATTTATAGTTGCTTACAAAACCTATGGTAAGTTTTTAGGAGATAAGTTATTTCAGATGAGTAATAAAAATATTACTCCAGCGAATCAAATTAATGATGGTGTAGATTATGTACCTACCAAGAGAAGCATACTATTTGGACATCATTTCACTTCTATAGCGGGGACAGGTCCCATAGTAGGGCCAGCCATAGGGGTTATATGGGGATGGGTTCCAGCAGTTATATGGGTTTTTGTAGGTTCCATATTTATGGGAGCAGTCCACGACTTTGGAGCAATGATTATTTCAGCTAGAAAACAAGGGAAATCCCTTGGAGATGTAACTAAAGACATAGTGAGTCCCACATCGAGAAATCTTTTTCTTATCGTCATATTCTTTTTATTACTTATTGTAATTGCTATATTTGCAATGATAATTGGTAAGCTTTTTATGATGTATCCGGCATCAATATTTCCAGTCTGGATGGAAATACCTATAGCTGTCTTATTAGGTTACTTAGTTTATAAAAGAAATATGAATATAAGATGGCTATCTATAATTGCTATTATTCTTATGTACATAACAATTTGGATTGGAGCAACTTATCTTAATGACATACATATACCAGAGATATTTGGACTTGAGGAAATATTGGTTTGGGTATTCCTTTTAGTAACATATGCCTTTATAGCATCAGTTTTACCGGTACAAACACTGTTACAACCTAGGGATTATATTAATTCCCATGAACTTTTAGTAGCTATGGGTTTATTAATAGCGGGATTGGTTGTAGTACACCCCACCATAACCGCCCCAGCTACTAGGTTTGGAATAGAAGGAGCTCCCCCTGTATTACCATTTTTATTTATTACTATTGCATGTGGAGCTATTTCTGGATTTCATAGTTTAGTTTCGTCGGGTACGTCTTCAAAACAACTGGGACAAGAGGAGGACTCTTTAACTATAGGATATGGGGGTATGCTTATGGAAGGGGCCCTGGCAATTTTAGTTATACTAGCTTGTACAGCGGGATTAGGAGATACGGCAGCTTGGACTCAAAGATATGCAGATTGGTCTTCAGCCAGTAGTTTAGGCGCAAAATTAGGAGCTTTTGTAGATGGGGGAGCTAATTTTATATCAGGTTTAGGAGTAGGTGTTGGATTTGCCAAAACAGTCCTGGCTGTTTTCATTGTAAGTTTTGCAGCGACTACCCTTGATACGGCTACAAGAATACAGAGATACGTAGTCAGTGAAGTTGCAGAAGGACTTAATATAAAACCATTGACAAATAAATATGGAGCAACATTATTTGCAGTTATAACGGCTGTATTGTTGGCAATGGCTGAACCGGGAGGCTCTGGTGCCATGATACTATGGCCATTATTTGGTGCTACTAATCAGCTATTAGCAGGCTTATCTTTAATGGTGATAACAGTATATTTATCTAAAAAAGGAAAGCCTATTTTATATACACTACTGCCAATGGTCTTTATGATGATAATGACAGGTTGGGGTATGGTTCATAATATACTAAACTATTTTAGTGACTCTAAATGGTTGTTGTTTTTTATAAGCATAATAATTATGATGTTAGAGGTTTGGATGATTATAGAATCATTTAAGGCTATTAGAGAAAACCGCTCTAAAGAGACGATAGAGGTATAAATATGGAATAAAATAATATTAACCTAATATTATTTTATTAGGGACTTAATATTTCACAATAAAAAAATATATAAAGGAGGGGAGAGGAAAAGTAGTCATAATTATTTATAATTAAGTTATAAGGGGGATTAAAATGTCAGATACAGGGAATGGGGTAGCTAAAACTACTTCAAAAGAAGAATTTGTACCGTATATACCGGCCAATAAGATAATGCCGGAATTTACAGCATTGTCTATCATACTAGGTGTTATTATGGCGGTGGTATTTGGTGCTGCTAATGCCTACATAGGTTTACAAGCAGGTATGACCATAAGTGCGTCTTTACCGGCTGCTGTTATTTCTATGGGATTTATCCGAGGTATAATGAAAAGGGATTCTATATTAGAAAATAATATAGTTCAAACTATAGGTTCAGCAGGGGAATCCCTAGCAGCGGGGGCAATATTTACTTTACCGGCATTATTTATTTGGTCAAAAGAGTTTGGGATGGCAGAACCCAGTTATTTTAAAATAACAATAATAGCATTGGTAGGGGGTCTTCTTGGTATTTTATTTATGGTTCCTTTAAGGAAGGCTCTAATTGTAAATGAACATGGAACCTTACCCTATCCAGAAGGAGTAGCTTGTTCTGAAGTTCTTAAAGCAGGAGAAGCAGGGGGAGGAAAGGCTAAAACAGTATTTGCTGGATTAGGTTTTGGTGCAGCATTTAAGTTTATACAGGAAGGTTTAGGTCTTTTTCCAGGGCAAGTTGAATGGACAATACCAGGTTATAAAAATGCAGCTATAGGAGGAAATATTCAACCGGCATTACTGGGAGTTGGATTTATTGTTGGACCTAGGATATCAGCATATATGTTTGGTGGAGCTGTATTAGGTTGGCTAGCAATAATTCCTCTTATTTCCCATGTGGGAAGTGGCCTTACTGAAGCAATATATCCAGCATCTGTGCCTATTAGTCAGATGAATCATATGGATATTTGGGATAACTATATAAGATATATTGGTGCAGGTGCCGTTGTATTTGGAGGCTTAATTAGTTTGATAAAATCATTGCCACTTATTGTAAATACTTTCAGGCATGCTTTAGGTGGTTTTAGTGCAGGGGCTGATGGGGGAACCGATTTAAGAACCGATCAAGATATGTCGATGAAGGCAGTTATAATAGGTTCCTTGGTTATAGTTGTTGCTATTATGTTCACTGATTTTATTCCAGTGGGTATACTAGGGGCAATATTGATAGCAGTATTTGGATTTTTCTTCGCAACAGTATCATCTAGATTGGTTGGATTAGTTGGTAGCTCTTCAAATCCAGTTTCAGGTATGACTATAGCTACATTATTATTTACATCTATAATATTTAAAGCAACTAAATTTGATGGTCCAGAGGGTATGATAGGAGCATTATCTGTCGGCGCAGTTATATGTATCGTTTCTGCCATAGCAGGGGATACATCCCAGGACTTAAAGACTGGATTTTTAGTTGGAGCAACACCTAAAAAACAACAATATGGAGAGTTAATAGGAGTTGTGGCTTCTGGTTTAGCAATCGGTGGAACATTAGTATTACTTAATAGTGCCCATGGATTAGGCTCGGCAGCTTTACCAGCTCCTCAGGCTACAATGATGAGACTTGTTATTGAAGGTGTTATGAATAGTAATTTACCTTGGACTCTAATTTTTGCTGGTATGGGTATAGGTGCACTTATAGAATTACTAGGGGTTCCTGTATTACCAGTGGCAGTTGGATTATATCTACCTATACATTTAAGTGTCCCTATAATGATAGGAGGTCTTTTAAGGGGAATACTTGATAAAGTATCTAATATTAAAGAAAAAGTTGATGGTGGAATTTTATATGGTTCTGGTCTTGTGGCAGGAGAAGGTTTGGTAGGTATATTATTAGCTGCCTTTGCAGTTATTAAAGTGGGAACCTTTGCCAACGGAGATCCCAAGCATTTATCAGATGCTATAAACTTAGGGGTTACCCAATATAGGTTTGTAGCTGTAATAGCATTTGCAGTAATAGTACTAACATTTATGAAATCTTCTTTCTGGAGAAAAGTTAAGAAAGAATAAACGTAGAAAATAAAGAATAAATAATAGAGAATAAAGAATAGATAAGGAGACTGTGGAATGAATTCCACACTACACTTGTAGTTGAAAATTGACAGTTGACAGTAGACAGTTAAGGTGCAAATCAGCTGAAACTGATTTGTAATATAATCTTCCACGAACGAAGTGAGTAAAAGTACCATAACTGTCAACTGTTAACTATTCACTATTTTGGTTGTTGTGTAATTCGTATTTGGTTGTTGTGTAAATCGTATTTGGTTGGTGTGTTATTCATATTTGGTTAGTGTGTGATTCATATTTGGTTGTTGGGGGATTCGTAATCCCCCAACTTAAATTTATTCTCTATTCTTTTTTTCTCTATTCTCTAAAAAAAAAGGGGGCATATAGATTGGGGTTAAAAAAACAGAATGCTTTGATGATGGTTCCTGTAAAATCAGAAAAATTGGACTGGGAAATTAAAGATGATGAAGTAGTTCAATTGATAATAAAAAGGGATAAGTTAATAGATAGGATAGTTAGGAAACTTTTTTATACACCGAATAAGACGGTTATTGATTTGGATAAAATGGGGAGTCTTGTATGGAAACATATAGATGGAAATAGAAATGTATATGAATTATCACAGATAGTAAAAGCCGAATTTGGAGAAAAAGCAGAACCACTGAATGAGAGGCTTTTTACATATATAAATATATTAAAAAACAATAACTTTATTAAACTTATTGAAGGATAGGTGATGTTATGGGGATTACCATTCTTGGAATTATTTTATTTGCCATAGCTACTATTATAGTATTTTCTTGGGGATACATAAAAGAGCAAAAAATGCCTGTTAAGCTAAATCACAAACTTAATCTTAAAGCTAAAAGATTGGTTATTAAGGTATTAAAAAGAAATGGAAAGATGACTAAAAAAGAGATAGCAAGAATACTTACTAATTTAAAAGTTTCGGAAATTGGGACAAGAAAGAAATTGGTAGTAAAAGATTCTAAAAAATTTACAAAGATGATTTTAGATAATATGATAGATGAATCTGTGGTTAATGTGGACTATAGTGGAAAGGAAAAAAGATATTATATAAATAATTAAATACCACTTTTTAAGTGGTATTTATTGGAGTTCTTTTATGTCTATTAAAAATCTCATCCAATTCATTTCCAGTAAGAACTTCTTTTTCTAAAAGGAGGTTTGCTACATCATTTAAAATGGTTCTATTGTCTTTTATTAATTTAACAGATTCTTCAAAACAACTATTAATTATTTTCTTTATTTCTTTATCTATTTTATTGAAATTCACTTTTACATATTGTTCCTTTATAGATATATTACCAATGGAACTCATACCATACTTGCACACCATTTCCTTAGCTATCTCAGTTGCCTTTTCTAGGTCATTGCTGGCGCCTGTAGTTACTTCCTTAAATATTATTTCTTCAGCGGCTTTACCTGCTAGTAAGACTTTAATTTTATTTAGAAGCTCTTCTTTAGTCAATAAGTATCTATCTTCATCGGGGAATTTTAACACATATCCAAGGGCTTCTCCCCGGGGAACTATTGATATTTTTTGTATCATATCAACATTTAGTATTTTTCCCACTATTGCATGGCCTGCTTCATGATTTGCTACTATGTTTTTTTCCTTTAGTAAAACCGAAGGATTCTTAACTTCTAAGCCAGCAACGACCCTCTCAATGGCAAATTCAAAATCTTGAAGATCTATTTTTCTTTTTTGATTTCTTACTGCTATTATAGCTGCTTCATTTGCGATGTTAGCAAGCTGGGCTCCTGAAAAACCATGGGTTTTTTTGGCTATATCATCCACATTAACACTATCTTCTAAGGGTTTGTTTTTAGTATGCACCTTTAATATTTCTTCTCTAGACCTTATATTTGGGTTACCGACCCTTATGTGTCTGTCAAATCTACCGGGGCGAAGTAAAGCTTCATCTAAAAGATCTAGACGATTTGTCGCACCTATAACCACAACAGTATTAGATCTATTAAAACCGTCTAATTCTACTAGTAACTGGTTTAAAGTTTGATCCTTTTCATTATTACTTTCTGCATTGCGTCTAGACCCTATGGCATCTATTTCGTCGATAAAGATTATACTAGGAGCATCTTTTTTTGCCTTTTCAAATAGGGTTCTAATTCTTTTCGCACCTACTCCCACATATTTTTCAACAAATTCGGAACCACTTGAATATAAAAAGTTAGAATTTGTTTCTCCAGCCACTGCTTTTGCCAATAATGTTTTGCCAGTTCCAGGGGGACCATAAAACAATATACCCTTTGGAATTTTAGCTCCCATACTCATATATTTGTGGGGATGGTTTATAAAATCGATAGTTTCCTGTAACTCTTCTTTCACCTCTTCTAGACCCGCTACATCATTAAATGACACGTCGGGTTTTTTTTGATTGTTTTCGTTAGGACTTTCATCTTTTTTCTTTTTCTCAGTGTTCATAGTAGCAGGAACCAGTTGAGGTTTGTTGTCAAGTTTTAAGTAATATATTAATAAGAATAGAGTAGTTATCCATATTAATATCCTGTCACTTATATTGACAGAAGTTAAAGAAGTGTTTTGAAAATATTGACTATATACTAAGAAAGAAGAAAATACTACTCCTATTATAGATAGGATGAAAATTATTTTTTTCTTCAACATATTACCACCTTTATTGTTTAAAAATTTGGTTCTTAGATAATAATAGTTTAACCAAAGGTAAAATTTTATATGAAGGGTATTTGGATATTGATGTAGGAAAGATTTGTTAAAAACAAAGAATGAAGAATAGAGAATAAAGAATAGATAATGTGATTTTACTCCCGATGGTCATAAAATTTTATTTGAGTAGGGACTAGACATCCCTAGTTTATGGGAAAGGTTGAAACTATTGTATGGAACGTAGTGTGGAATTCATTCCATGCTACTATTTAAAGAAATTAAATAAATAATATAAAAAAACAGTTGACAGAATAAATTCCTTAGCATATAATATAAAAAGAGTGTTCATGAAAAAGGAAGTAGAGGTATCCGCCTCTCACCCTATGGCGTGGCTAATAGGGTTAATATTTGCAGTAATATTGTGGCTACGGGAGTAGTGTGTACCTTTACTGTTAATTTTAAGGCGGATAGTGTTTATTCTATTCGTTTTTTTTAGTTTCTAAATATATGAATTTTTCAGGAGGTGTCTCAATATTAAAGAACTTCAAATAAATGAGCAGATCAGGGATAGAGAAGTAAGATTGATAGGCAGTAACGGTGATCAACTGGGAATAATGCCGGTTAAAAAAGCACAGCAAATGGCAGATGACAATAAGATGGACTTAGTTAAGGTAGCCCCAAAGGCAAAGCCGCCAGTATGTAGGATAATGGACTACGGAAAGTATAAATATGAAATGGCTAAGAAAGAAAAAGAAGCTAAGAAAAATCAAAAGATAATAAACATAAAGGAAATCAGACTTACACCTAAGATAGAGGAACATGACCTAGAGGTTAAGGCTAAAAAAGCTAGAAAATTCCTAGAAAAAGAAGACAAAGTTAAGGTTACAGTAAGATTTAGAGGAAGGGAATTAGGTCATACTGAATTAGGTAGAGAAGTTCTAATGAAATTTGCTGACAAAACTGCAGAGTTTGGTCAGATAGAGAAAAGACCTAAGATGGAAGGGCGAAACATGATTATGTTTTTAAGCCCAAAAAGCTTATAAACTGGAAGGAGGATTATCATGCCAAAAATGAAAACCCACAGAGGAGCTGCAAAAAGATTTAAGAAAACAGCAAAGGGAAAAATTAAAAAGAAAAGTAACTATAGAGGTCACTTTTTAACTAAGAAAACAGCAAAGAGAAAGAGACAATTAAGAAAAGGTTCTACTTTATCAGAAGCTGATACAAAAAAATACAAGGTACTATTACCATATAAGTAATCAAGATATAGATAAGGGAGGTAAGAACAATGGCTAGAGTAAAAAAAGCAGTAAATGCTAAGAAGAAGCACAAGAAAATATTGAAGTTAGCAAAGGGATATTACGGAGCAAAGAGTAAATTATTCAGACCAGCTAATCAAGCTGTTATGAAATCTTTACAATATGCATACGTTGGACGTAGATTAAGAAAAAGAGATTTTAGAAAGCTATGGATAACAAGAATAAATGCTGCTGCAAGAAAAGACGGTATGTCATACAGCAGATTCATAAATGGTCTTAAAAAGGCTAATATTGAAGTGAATAGAAAGATGTTATCAGAAATGGCTATACATGATGCAGAAGGATTTTCAAAATTAGTTGAAATATCAAAAGAAAATCAATAGGAAATCATAGATGATAAAAAGTTCCGGTTTTGCGGGGCTTTTTTTATTTCAAAAAATAAATAATAGAGAATAAAGAATAGATAAGGTTATTTTACTCCTTACGGTCGTAAAATTTCATGCTACAAATTAATTTAAAATTTACAATTTATAATTTAAAATTCAAAAGCCATAAGGCTTTTGTAGATTTACTTTTAAACTTACCGATAAAGTGGTATAATAAGAAAATAATATGAAAAAATATGCTAGGGGATGATTACTATAAGTTTACCAAATAAGAATAATAGACTAAAACTTGACCCAGCACAGATACTTGTTTTAGGCTTTGCTGGGTTGATACTAATAGGAGCAACACTACTAAATTTACCAATTGCTTCTCAAGATGGTAAAAGTATTGGATTTATAGATGCTTTATTTACATCTTCATCTGCTGTTTGTGTAACTGGATTAATTGTAGTTAATACAGCGGCCCATTGGACTATATTTGGGAAAATAGTAATACTTACATTGATACAAATTGGTGGACTAGGGTTTATGACTATGGCTACTTTGGTGGCTTTATTGTTGGGAAAGAAGATAACATTGAAGGAAAGGTTAATAATTCAAGAAGAAATGAACCAATTTAACTTATCGGGGTTGGTTAAACTAATAAAGTATGTTATTTTTTCTACCTTTTTAATTGAAGGCATAGGTGCCGTACTTTTATCCACTAGGTTTATACCAGAATACGGTATATCCAAAGGTATAGGTTTTTCTATATTCCACTCTATATCGGCATTTTGTAATGCTGGATTTGATTTGATAGGTTCTAGTATGGAACCCTTTGTAAATGATACATTGATTAATATAGTTATAGGATTATTAGTTATAGTGGGAGGGCTAGGATATACTGTTTATATTGACATAACTAGAAATAAAAGATTTAAAAGGTTTTCTTTACATACTAAGCTGGTCCTTGTTATATCAGGAGTACTATTGCTTATAGGATTTTTATTTGTATTTGTTGTAGAATATAATAATCCCAATACATTAGGTGAATTATCTATAAAAGGTAAAGTGTTGGCATCGTGGTTTCAGGCATTAGTTCCTAGAACAGCAGGATTTAATAGTGTTGGAATGGGAGAAATAAAAGATGCTACAGCATTTTTAATAATAATACTTATGTTTATTGGAGGTTCTCCAAGCTCAACTGCTGGAGGAATTAAGACTACAACCGTTGGAGCAATAATATTAGGAATGTCATCTGTTATTAAAGGTAGAGAAGATGTTGAGATATATAGAAAAAGAATACCCCATAACCTGATCTTTAGAGCATTAACTGTAGTGGGGATTGGATTACTAATAGTTATATTAGTTACTATGGCATTATCAATAACAGAGGGTAAAGCTTTTATAGATGTGTTTTTTGAAGCAGTTTCTGCATTTGGAACTGTAGGTCTAAGTAGAGGTCTTACTCCAGAGCTAACTGTTGTTGGAAGGCTTATTATAACATTTACTATGTTCATAGGTAGGGTTGGACCTTTAACGTTGGCATTTGCATTTGCTAAGAAGAGAAGTCAAAAAGATGGTAATTATAGATATCCAGAAGAAAGAATATTAGTAGGGTAGGAAGGTGAAGAAAATGAAACAATTTGTTGTAATTGGGTGTGGAAGATTTGGTGCTAGTGTAGCAACTAGTCTTTATAGCCTAGGTCACGATGTTTTAGCAATCGATAAAGATGGAGAAAAGGTGCAAGAAATATCAGAGTTGGTAACCCATTCAGTTCAAGCAGATGCTATAGATGAAAACACATTAAGAACATTGGGTATTAGAAATTTTGATGTGGCAGTAATTAGCATAGGAACAGATATTCAAGCTTCTATAATGGGTACTCTAATTGCTAAAGAATTAGGTGTGGAAACAGTAATAGCAAAGGCACAGAGTGATTTACATGGAAAAGTACTTAGGAAAATAGGTGCAGATAGGGTTGTTTATCCTGAAAGAGAGATGGGTTCTAGAGTTGCCCATAACTTAGTAGCCTCAAATATACTTGATTATATAGAGCTTGCTCAAGATTATAGTATAGTAGAGATAGCTCCACTTAAAAGTTGGGAAGGAAAAGCATTAATTGACCTAAGGCTACCTACCAAATATGGTATAAATATTATGGCTATAAAACATGGTAAGGATATAAATATATCTCCTTATGCTGAAGACATTATAAAAGAGGGAGATGTACTTATAGTAATAGGAAATAACGAAGACTTAAGAAAACTTGAGAAAAATAAGTAATTGGGGTGTATGTATGTTTCAAAAAATCACCAGCTCCTCAAATAAAACTATTAAGCTAGTTAAATCATTACATAGAAAGCGGAATAGATGGAAAGAGGAAAAATATTTTATAGAAGGTGTAAGGGCAGTTGAGGAAACTTTAGATAAAGGAAAGAACATTGATTTTATAATATTTTCTGATGGCTTATGTGAAGTTAATGGTGGGGAGGACCTACTCACAAGAATGGAGAAGAAAGGTCACACAATCTATCATACTACTGATAAAATATTAGGGGAAATTTCAGATACCCAAAAACCACAGGGAATAATATGTGTGTTAAATATGGAGAATAGATCTTTAGACAGTGTATTAAAGAAAAAAGATAACTTTCTTATACTATTAGATAATTTACAAGATCCGGGGAATTTAGGAACGATAATAAGAACTGCTGATGCCATGGGGGCAAATGGAGTGGTAGTTACAAAGGGATGCGTTGATATATATAATCCAAAGGTTATACGTTCCACTATGGGTTCTGTATTTCATGTACCTATTATTATGGCAGATAGCATTGATTATGTTATAAATGTACTTAGAAATAACAATATAACTATTATTGCAGCTGGATTAGAAACAACGAGATTTTGTTATGATGAAGATTTTTCTAAAGATTTTGCATTGATAATTGGAAATGAGGCTTCAGGAATTACGGATAATGTAATGAAAATGTGTGATTCTGTGGTAAAGATACCTATGTCTGGAGATGCGGAATCATTAAATGCTGCTATAGCATCTGCAATTATCATGTATGAAGCAAATAGACAAAGGACTATAAAAAAGTAAATTAACCATATCCACCTTGAGTTTTAATCCACCTCGTGCTATAATTTAAATAAATGGCAAAGAGAGGTGTAAACCTTGTGATTAGTGCTAGATTTTATTGGAAAGTTTTTAAGTTAACTGGCTCAGTGGATGCTTATTTAATGTACAAGAAATTATTAATAAACTAATATATTAAAGGTTATGATGGAGAGAGTAAATATCTAAAGGTTTATAGAGAGGAAATGTCTAGGCTGGAAACATTTCTATACTGGTTGATATTGAAGTTCACTCCTAAACTGCTAAGTTGAAATAATAGTAAACTTAAGCCGGCTTTAGAGTCGTTATAAAACTGAGAGGCTTTATATATTTTTTTAAAGCTATTAGGGTGGTACCGCGGAGAACTTCGTCCCTTTTGGGATGAAGTTTTTTTATGTGTGCCCAGCATGGACACAGTCTATAGGGTGAAAGTCCCGAACACCGAAGGTGATATAGGTGCTAGCTGAAGACAAGGGTGTCCACCGTGAGGTGGAATCTGAAGGAAGTCGGCGG
>NZ_JBAKFX010000029.1:0-48717 GCF_037577855.1 Dethiothermospora halolimnae
CAATTTTAAAAGCCTAAATTTGGCCATTGTTCGTGTTTTTCAAAGGTCTTTTTGTCGTGCATAAATTTAATATTAGAGAATTTAAATTTTTTCACTTAAATACTCTTGACTTTTACTAGCTGGTCTATCTACTTGTTTATTATAGACATTATTTAATGTTTATATAACTAATTTTTTATTTAAGCAAAAAAGACATAAAATCTAGAGATATTTCTAGATTTTATGTCTTTTTTGCTTAAAATTTAGGAGTTTTATTTAACTAGCTGGGGGATTACGAATCCCCCAGCAACCATTCTCAGTTGTTGGGGATTCGGAATACAATGCCAGCCTTCCTTAGTTGTTGGGGGATTCGTAATCCCCCAACCCATTATTTTTTACTCTTATAACTTGCCATAACACTTGCAACCTTATTTATACTTAAGATAATATCATCTTTAGAAGAATTATTTTCTATGGAATTCTTTAAATAATTAAAGAAATCTTCCGGTTTTTCAAAGGGAAAATCTGTAAGATATAATAACCTTCTCATTCTTACTTTTCTTTGCTTATTAGACATTCCCTTAATATTTCTATTTATATATTGGGTTAAATTATCCACTGATTGTTCTAAATAGTCTTGAGTTGCTATTTCCCCTTCTTTGTCTATTAGTAAATCTATATCCTCTAAATAGTTATCATTTAAATATGCCAAATACTCCTTTGTAACCATAAGTTCTTTATTAATATCTTCATCTATATTTCTATCCTTATCTATATAAACACCTATAATTTTTTCTAGATTTATATTGTCCTTAGTAAATTCCTCATTTACTTCTTTAAATCCCTCTTTTAACAGTTTAGAAAGTTCCCTTTGTCTTTTGTCATCATTATATATCTCTATAATGTTTATAACTTGTTCTTTTTTATTTGAAATCTTATCTATTGAAAATAAAATAATAATAATCCTATTAATAATAAGGCCTATTTCCCTTATCATCTCTGTTATATCATTCATCTCTACTAAGATTTTTGTAGTATCATTATATACCTTTTCAACTTCATCAATAGATGCAGTTTTAAAATCAAATTGCTTAAATTCATGGGTTTTTCTAAAGTAAAAGTCAAACCCCTGCCCATACTCTATTTCCATAGTACCATTGAATATCGATTTATACCTTTTTATTAATCTATCAGTCTTAGTTTCACTACTGTTTCCCAAGCTTTTCTTTATAGCCGTTTTTATTATGTCATAGTATTTTTGCTTTGCTATTTTCATTGGAACTACCCTTACTATTTCCATGGCTTTTATATGTAATGTATTCATATCTTCTGTTAGAAATTTATACACATTATCATAAAACTTTTTTAAATCAATGTTTTGGACCATATTATTATAGCTTTTATTGAACTTCTCTTTTTCTAATACCCCATTAGCAATCTCATTTATATAAGCTATCTCTGTTATATATCCCGACATACCTAATAGCAGTTTATGTGCTTTTTCTCTTAACTCAAAAACATGTTTTTCCTCAATCTTATTGTCACCTTGATCTTTTAAGATATTAAATATATCCTTTCCTATAATTTCTATATCCTTATACAGATTAATAATATCATCATACTCTTCAGATAATCTGTCTTCTAATAGTTCTTTACCCTCCTCTAGCCCATCTTTAACATCTATAATACTTTGTATCATTTCTAAAAGACTTAAAATTCCGATTCTTGTTAACTGCTTATCATTAATATTTAAAATATAATTTTTTAATTTTTCTTTTGTTAAATTTTTAAGTTCCTCTTCTGTAGTGTTATCTATATTTATCATATATAACTCCTTTCTTAAATTATAATGTATCTACTAAGGTTTTGGAGAATGAATTCTCCTGTCTATTTCAGTCCGATAGTTTATGCCGTATCCAACAGATAGCACATGCCCTGTCCCTACATACAAGGAAGATTAGCTTCCCTATATTTTTCTTTCTTCTCTCTTCTTTCTTTTTTAATCTAATTTAGCTTCGACTTCAGTCGAAGGTTCCTTTATCTATTCTTTATTTTTCTCTACATATAAAGTTTACTATTATGATGTATTTTTTTCAAAGCATTTTTCATTTAGATATGGATTAATTCTATTTTAACTATTTCTCTATACATTTATAGAGGAGAATGAATCCCCCCTAGGTTTCAAAAGAGTGTTTTATGGTTACCCTTTGGACAGGGCATGCCCTGTCCCTACCTTTCTTCTTTAATTTAAACTAGCTTCGACTTCAGTCGAAGGTTTCCTTATCTATTCTTTATTCTCTATTCTTTATTCTTTACTCTTTATTCTTTATTCTTTACTTCCAACCCATCTATTTAATATGTAAATAATACTAAAACTAAATATAATAGTTATACCCATAAGTATATTAGCAGATCTTATATCTCCTCTATCCACTGCAAAAAATATAGCCAAGGGAATTGTCTGGGTTTTACCCGGTATATTTCCTGCAACCATCAATGTGGCTCCAAACTCTCCAACTGCCCTTGCAAAGGCTAATATGGTGCCTGTTAAGATATTAGGCAGGGCAATAGGTATAGTTATTTTCCAAAATATAATATTTTCTGTGGCCCCAAGGGTTCTAGCTACTTTTTCATAACTATTATTAATATTTTCAAATCCAGTTTTACAGTTTTGATACATCAAAGGTAGTGACACCACCACTGCAGCTATACATGCAGCAATCCAGTTAAATACTAATGTTATATCAAAATTTTCATATAAAAAGCCTCCTATTAACCCCCCTCTTCCTATTATTTTTAAAAGTCCATATCCTATGACGGAAGGTGGAAGTACCATGGGTAACAATATCAGTATCTCTACTCCCCTTTTAAATTTAAAATTATATTTAGTAAATACCCTAGCCAATATTATTCCAATTATAAGGGTTATTATTGTGGCTATCGTTGCTACCTTTAGGGATAATATAACCGGTTTTATTATCATTTTATCAACCTACCTACTTAAATATGTTAAATCCATACCTTTTAAATATATTCTTAGCTTCTTCTGTATTTAGATATTTTACAAATTTTTTTGTTAGATCCTTTTTCTCTGATGATTTAATTATAGCCACAGGATAGACTATACCATCATGATACTCTTCCTTAATTAACTCTTTTTTTATAGAGTTTTTCATAATAGTAGTATCAGAACTATATACTATTCCAACATCAACATCTCCATTATCAACATAAGTTACCACTTGCCTTACATCTTTAGCATATACTATTTTATCCTCTAGCTTATCCCAGAAACCCATATTAACAATACTTTGTTTAGCATACCGTCCTGCCGGTACTGATTCTGGAGTTCCAATGCTAAGCTTGATGCCTTCATTTAATAAATCTTCAACCTTTGAAATTCTATCTTTATACTCCTTTGATACTATTAAAACTAATCTATTTTTTAATATATTTTTTCTAGTATTCCTATCTATAAAGTTCTTTTCCTGCAACATATCCATCTTTTTTAATGATGCCGAAATAAAAGCATCTACTGGTGCCCCTTCTTCTATTTGCTTCTGTAGTGTTCCTGATGATGCAAAATTATATGTAATATCTATACCAGTTTCTTTTTCAAACTGTGATTCTATATCTAATAGTGCATCTGTAAGGCTAGCAGCTGCAGAAATAGTTACACTTTTATCATCACCACTACCTTTGCACCCAACTAAACTAAAAATTATAATTCCCATCAATAAAAAATATACTTGTTTCCTCATATACCCTCCTCCTAAATCATCGTTGTATTTTTACAAAAATAACGGTTTAAAATTAAAAAATCTCATGATAGAGATCTTTGATTTTTTCTTGGGCCTCTTTTTCAAAGGCTTCATATTTCTTAATTAACTTCCTTGCTTCTTCTGTTAGTAAAGAACTACCTCCATGGGAACCTCCTATTGTCTTTTCTAGTATTTTTATATTTAAAGTTTCTTCAAGATTAGCTACAAGCTTCCATGCTTTACTATAGGACATCCCCATATCAATAGAAGCCTGTCTTATTGAGCCTAATTCTTCTATTTTTAACAATAACTCTTTTGGCCCCTTTCCAAATACTTTTTTATCATTTTCTTTTAGCCAAACTTTAAAACCAACTTCCATAATATCACCCCTTTTTATGATATTATAACCCATAAAAAATAATATAGTAATAATATACAATTACTAGCACTATACTTAGGGCTTCCATATATGAAAGCCCTATACTTAATTTATTATACTAAAACCTTCTCTAAAAATGTCTTTGTTCTCCAGTGTTTAGGACTACTAAATATGTCATTTGGACTTCCTTCTTCAACCACTAAGCCTTTATCCATAAATACAACTCTATCTGCTACCTCTTTAGCAAATCCTATCTCATGGGTTACTATGACCATAGTCATACCTTCTTTAGCCAATTCTTTCATGACAGCTAAAACTTCTCCAACCATTTCTGGGTCCAAGGCCGATGTAGGTTCATCAAAGAGCATTACATCTGGGGACATAGCTAAAGACCTTGCTATTGCAACTCTTTGCTTTTGACCTCCAGATAATTGACTAGGATAGGATTTAGCCTTATCCCTAAGCCCTACCCTAACTAGTAAATCATAGGCTATTTTTTCACTTTGTTCTTTATCTATTTTTCCAACTTTATTAGGAGCAAAAGAGATATTCTTAAGTACATTCATATTGTTAAATAAATTAAAATTTTGAAATACCATTCCAATATTTTGTCTTTTTTTATTTATATTAATTTCATTTTTAAGTAAATGTTCATCTCTAAATAATATATCTCCCTTTGTGGGAGTTTCTAATAAATTTAAACATCTTAAAAAAGTACTTTTCCCCGATCCACTTGGTCCTATTAATACAACTACTTCCCCCTTATTTACATGTGTTGTGATTCCCCTTAACACTTCTAAATCTCCAAAACTTTTATATACATCATACACTTTTATCAACTACTCTCAACCTCCCTTCTATCTTACTTAAACCTTTGGATAGTGTAAATGTCAATGCAAAGTATAATAATGCTGCTACTATTAATGGCTCAAAGGGTTTAAATATATTTCCTGTTACTGTTTCAGAATTATACATAAGTTCTGGAACTCCTATTACTGATACAATGGCCGATTCCTTTATAACAGTAATAAATTCATTTCCTAAAGCTGGTATTATATTTTTAAGAGCTTGAGGTATTATAACATATCTCATAGCCATTCCTTCACTCATTCCCATAGACCTTGCCGCTTCCATCTGGCCTATGTCTATAGACTGTATTCCCGACCTAACTATCTCAGCCACATAAGCACTACTATTTAAGGTTAATGCCAATATTCCCGATGGTATCTCCGGTAAATTTAACGGTAACCCATAATATATAATATAAAGTTGTATTAACAAGGGAGTTCCCCTGACAAACTCCACATAGGCTGTTGATATAACTTTAAGTACTTTATTTTTAGATGTTTTCATAAGTGCTAAAATAAGTCCTAATATAGTGCCAAATAAAACTGAAAATATTGAGATAAATATTGTATTTCTAGCTCCTATTAAGAAAAACTTATAATAATCACTAAGGAATGAAAAGTCCATATATGCACTCCCTTTCTTCTTTTCTTTAGTTTTTAAATTACTTTATTCTTGTAGCATCTCATTCGCTTTTATTGCAAATTCCTTTATTAATTTTTCCTCTTTAAGCGCTTTTATTGTTTTATTTATTTTTTCCACAAGCTCTTTATTTCCTTTTTTAATAGCTATGGCAGAACCTCCATCATCGTCTTTAAGAACTATATCTGTTAAAAGTAGACCTTCATTGTTTCTTACATATGCACTACCTACCACATCTTCAACTAAAACTCCATCTATTCTGCCCTTTTTAAGTTGAAGCATTAAGTCTGTTACTTTTCCTAAGCTTTTAAGCTTAACATCTGCTATCTGCTCTTTTGCAATTCTTTCTTGAATTGCCCCTTTCTGTACACCTATTGTTTTACCCTTAAAATCTTCTACTGACTTATATTTATCCTTATTTTTTTCTAAAATAACCAATCCATGTTCTGCATTATAATAAATATTTGAAAAATCAACTTCCTTTGCCCTCTCTTTATCTGGAGTCATTCCGGCTATAACAAAATCAACTTTATCAGTTTTAAGTGCTGGTAATAATCCTTTAAACTGCATATCCTTTATCTCTAATTCAACACCTAAATCCTCTGCAATCTTCTTAGCTATCTCGATATCAAAACCTACAATTTTATCCTTTCCATCAATTTCTTTGTGAAATTCATAGGGTGGATAATCAGCCGATGTTCCCAATACTATTTTTCCATCCTTCTTAATCTTCTCTAGTTTAGATACATCTTCCTCAGAACTTCCACATCCAAATAGAGATATAACCATTACTAGACTTATAAATACCAACAAACCTTTTTTAAACACAAAATCTCCTCCTTTGTTTTTATAAACTTAATTAAATATATATTTAATCAAATTTATATTTATAATTATATTGTATATTTATACATTATAATTAATTATTATTAGTTATTGAGATATATTATATATAGTCTTTTTTGTTTTGTCAATAAAAAATTTTAAAAAAAGAACAAAGAGGCCTTTGGCGCTTCTTTGTTCTGTGCAAAGTGCAAGGTGCAGAGAGCAGGGAATTGGGAGACCATAAATATATGTAGAACTTCAATATATTGAAGCGCTACATATATTTATGCCTGATTTTCTGTAAAAAAAGACCTTGATAAATCAAGGTTCCTTTTGTAATAAATTATATTTGATTATATCTAAAACAGTCCGCTATATGATCGTTTACCATTCCTATAGCTTGCATATAGGAGTATATTATAGTTGTACCTATAAATTTAAAACCTCTTTTTTTAAGCTCCTTTGCTATCCTATCTGATAATTCTGTATTTGCAGGTACTTCACTATCATTTTTCCATTGATTTTTTATAGGTTTATTATCAACAAATGACCAAATATATTTATCAAAACTCCCAAACTCTTTCTGTACTTCCAAAAATCTTTTAGCATTATTTATAGAGGCCTCTATTTTTCTTTTGTTTCTAATAATACCTTTATTTTGCCTTAATTCTTCTATCTTTTTATCATCATATTTAGCCACTATTTTAGGATCAAAATCATCATAGGCTTTTCTATAATTTTCCCTTTTTCTTAGTATAGTTATCCAACTAAGTCCTGCTTGAGCTGATTCTAAAACTAAAAATTCAAAATGTTTATTATCATCATGAACAGGATCCCCCCATTCTTCGTCGTGATACTTTATATATAGTTCATCATCTCCACACCAAGAACACCTTTTCATTTCCATTTCCTCCTTGTCTTATGTAAACTCTAATGTAATAATTAACAATAACCTTATAGTTGTATAATTATCTCTATTACTAAATTTGAAGTTGAGTATTATATACTATTAATCTATAACTTTTTCTAAAAAGGACAAAATATAACTTGTATAAAATAAAATTAAGTTATTAAAATTGAATACTCATTCTAACCTCTCTGTAAATCCTTCCCCCTGCCTCATATTCAAACTCTTCTTTTTTCTCAAAACCAAATTTTTCATATAAATCAATAGCTACCTGATTATCAACTTCGGCGCTTGTATAAAGTTTTATTCCTCCATATTTATTTTTAAAAAATTCTATAAATTTTTGCAAAGCTATTTTACCAATCCCTTTTTTTTGATACTTTTTATCAACCATAAATCTACTCATTGACCATCCTTTGATTTCATCATCAAAATCATATAAAATAAAACCCACCATTTTATTGTCTTTATAAATACCTAATGGATATAAATTAGGCTCATATGCTGCTTGTACTAAAGAAAACATATTTGGAGCCACAAATTTCCTTTGTTCTTCCTTTAAACTAAGTTCTATACACTCATTATAATTCGTTCTATCAATCGGCTTAAACTCAATGTTCATCTTGAACCCTCCTTGTAATTTTAATCCATTTAAAAATCATATATAAGATACTACTAATTCTATGTTTATGACAAGTTATTTTAATATAAAAAAGTCATAATAATGGATATTATAAATACTGTACTTGATTTAAAATGTTTTTTAAAAAGTTAATGTTTTCTTACTTAATATTTCTTCACTTTTTATAGTAATCATAATTCAAAATGTGATATACTCCCCCAACTGTGACTTTTTCCTCTACATTATAATTATACCATATATTTCTAGTCAACCAAAGGACCTTGTCCATTTTTATCCCTATCTCTCCATAAGCATGTTAATACTTTCAATCAAAAAAATCCCCCATCATTTATAAATGGTGGGGGTGTTTTTTATATGAAAAATATTTATTTTTTCTAATCTACTTAACAACTATATTATAAATCTTACCTGGTATAAATATCTCTTTAACTATATTTTTACCTTCAATAAACTTCTTAATATTATCATCTGCCATTGCTTTTTCATTGGCAATATTCTTATCAGCATCCACTGGTATAATTATCTTACCTCTCACTTTTCCATTAACTTGAACAGCCATTTCTATTTCATCATCTACAGTTTTATCTTCATCAAATTCTGGCCAATTAGCTTCATTTAACATTCCTTGATAACCAAGTAATGTCCACATTTCTTCAGTTATATGGGGAGCAACTGGATTTAATAGGATTAAGAAGGTCTTCATTTCAGCTTTATTTACCTTCTTATTGCTATTAAAGTCATTTATTAATGACATTAATGCTGCAATAGCTGTATTAAACTTAAGACTTTCATAGTCCTCTGTTACCTTTTTAATAGTCTTGTGCATATTTGATTCTAATTCCTTAGAGTAGTTATCTCCATCTTCTAATATATCTTGTAGTCTCCATACCCTATCTAAAAATCTTCTACAGCCTTTAACTCCATTGTTTGACCATGGTACACTCTTTTCAAAGTCCCCTATAAACATTTCATATACCCTTAATGTATCTGCACCAAATTCCTCTATTATTTCATCAGGGTTAACAACATTTCCTCTTGATTTAGACATCTTTTCATTATTCTCACCTAGTATCATACCGTGGGATGTTCTCTTTTGATATGGCTCTGGAACATTTACTACCCCTATATCATATAAGAACTTATGCCAAAATCTTGAGTACAATAAGTGAAGAGTTGTATGTTCCATACCACCATTATACCAATCTATTGGTAACCAATACTTAAGAGCCTCTTCTGAAGCTAATGCTTCACTATTATTAGGATCAGTATATCTTAAGAAATACCATGATGAACCTGCCCATTGGGGCATGGTATCAGTTTCCCTTTCTCCATGTCCACCACATTTAGGACAAGTAGTCTCTACCCAATCTCTAATATTAGCCAGTGGAGATTCTCCAGTTTCGCTAGGTTCATATTTTTCTACTTCTGGTAATGTTATTGGTAACTCTTCCTCTGGAACTGGAACCCAACCACATTTTTCACAATAAACTAGAGGAATTGGCTCTCCCCAATATCTTTGACGAGAAAATACCCAGTCTCTAAGCTTATAATTTATTTTTCTTTCTCCTAATTTCTTTTCTTCTAACCAATCACTAATTTTCTTCTTAGCATCTTCTACTTTTAAGCCATCTAGAAAATCTGAGTTAGTCATAACTCCCGTGCTTATATCTACAAATGCCTCTTTATCTACATCTCCGCCCTTTACAACTTCAACTATTGGTAGATTAAATTTCTTGGCAAACTCCCAGTCCCTAGTATCATGGGCGGGAACACTCATTATAGCTCCTGTACCATATGACATAAGTACATAGTCTGATACCCAAATAGGTATTTCCTTTCCTGTAACAGGGTTTACAGCCTTAAGTCCGTCTATTTCTACCCCTGTTTTATCTTTATTTAATTCAGTTCTTTCAAAGTCTGATTTCTTCCCAGCTTCTATTTTATAGTTTTCTATATCATCCATATTGTTAATATCAGAAGCATACTCTTTAATCATAGGATGTTCTGGGGATATAACCATGTAAGTTGCTCCAAATAATGTATCAGGACGTGTAGTAAATACCCTTAGCTTTTCACCCTTTCCTGCTATTTCAAAGTCAACCTCCATACCTTCAGAACGACCTACCCAGTTTTTCTGTTGTATTTTTACCCTATCTATATAATCAACTAGATCTAAGTCTTTAATTAGCTTTTCTGCATATTCAGTTATCTTTAGCATCCATTGATTTTTAACCTTTTGTACAACTTCTCCATTACAACGTTCACATACACCATTTACAACTTCTTCATTGGCAAGTCCCACCTTACAATCAGTACACCAGTTTATTGGTACCTCTTTTTTATATGCAAGACCCTTTTCAAATAATTTTAAGAATATCCATTGGGTCCACTTATAATACTCTGGGTCAGTTGTATTTATCTCCCTAGACCAATCAAAGGAAAATCCTAAAGATTTTAGCTGCTCTTTAAATTTAGCAACATTTTTCTCAGTTACTATCCTTGGATGTATCTGATTTTTTATAGCATAATTTTCAGTCGGTAATCCAAAGGCATCCCAACCTATTGGATATAATACATTATATCCCTCTAACCTTCTCTTACGAGAAACTACATCAAGGGCTGTATATGGTCTTGGATGTCCAACATGAAGTCCCTTTCCCGATGGATAGGGAAACTCTATTAATGAATAAAATTTCTCCTTATCTGAATCATTGCTGGCATAAAAAGTCCCCTTTTCATCCCAAATATCTTGCCATTTTTTTTCTATACTACTTGGATTATAATTTTCCATTATTCTACCTCCTTGTTTTTAAGCATTAGTTGGGGGATTACGAATCCCCCAACAACTAGTACTAAACCTGGGACAGAGGGACAGTCCCTCTGTCCCAGGTTTTATTTGCACTAAAAAAACCCTTCATCTCTAAAGTTTAGAGACGAAAGGTTTTAATACTATCGCGGTACCACTCTAATTAACAACAACTCTTTAAAATTCCTACTCACTTCTAAGTATTTACTCTTTTAATTAACCATTAACAATTAACAATTCCGAAACTGTTATACAGTAAATACTATTTATATATTCAAAATTAGTTAAACAATAAAATATCACTTTTGAATATATAAGTTGAGTTAGTTGTTCCCTTATATTATGATAACGGTATATACCGGTTAAAGCTACTTTATTTCACCTTAACAGCTCCGGGACGAGTTCAGTTATAAACCACTACTATCTTCCACCAATCGATAGCTCTCTGTAAGTGTTTAATAACCTACTACTTCCCTTCAAAGCATAACTATTGTTTTGTAGTAATATTAGCAGAAAAAAACTATTCTGTCAATAAAAATTAAAATTCTGCTGATTTAACTGTTCTTGGGAATGGAATTACGTCCCTTATGTTTTTCATACCAGTTAGGTACATAACCAGTCTTTCAAAACCTAGTCCAAACCCGGCATGTTTAGTTCCACCATATTTTCTTAATTCCATATACCACCATAGGTCTTTTGAATCTATACCTAGTTCTTTTACTCTCTGATCTAATATATCTATTCTCTCTTCTCTTTGACTACCTCCTATTATTTCTCCTACTCCAGGAACTAATAGGTCCATAGCCGCAACGGTTTTGTTATCATCATTTAATCTCATATAGAAAGCTTTTATGTCTTTAGGATAGTCTGTCACAAAAACAGGTTTTTTATAAACTTCTTCTGTTAAATATCTCTCATGTTCAGTTTGTAAGTCTTCTCCCCACTGAACTGGATATTCAAATTTCTTACCTGATTCTTTAAGTTTTTCTATCGCTTCTGTATAAGTTATATGACCAAAATCAGAGTTTATAATATTTTTTAATCTGTCTAGTAATCCTTTATCAACAAATTTATTAAAGAACTCCATTTCTTCAGGGGCATGGTCCATTACATATTCTATTACATATTTCATCATGTCCTCAGCAAGGTCCATATCATCCTTTAAGTCTGCAAAGGCTATCTCCGGTTCCATCATCCAGAATTCTGCTGCATGTCTAGCAGTGTTTGAGTTTTCAGCTCTAAATGTTGGTCCAAAATTATATACATTTCTAAATGCAAGGGCATATGCCTCGGCTTCTAGCTGACCACTAACAGTTAAGTTAGTTTCCTTTCCAAAGAAGTCCTTTGAAAAGTCTATCTTTCCTGCATCATCTGTTGGTAGATTATTTGGGTCTAATGTTGATACCCTAAACATCTCCCCTGCACCCTCTGCATCACTGGCAGTTACTATTGGAGTATTTACATATACAAAGTTTCTATCCTGGAAAAACTTATGGATTGCATATGATGCTATAGATCTAACCCTAAATACTGCTGAAAATGCATTACTTCTAGGTCTTAAATGGGCTATAGTCCTTAAATATTCAAAAGTATGTCTTTTCTTTTGAAGGGGATAGTCAGATTCTGAATCAGCATCAAGGGATACACTTTTAGCTTGTATTTCAAATGGTTGTTTGGCATTTGGAGTTTCCACCAACTTACCCTCTACTAATATTGCTGAACTTATTTTTATTTTTTTTAGTTCATCGAAGTTTTCTAGTGAATCATCAATAACTACTTGTAAGTTCTTAAAGAAACTACCGTCATTAACTTCTATAAATCCAAAGTTTTTTGAACCTCTAGCAGTTCTTACCCATCCAGAAATTTTTATATCTTTATCTAAGTATTTATCACTCTCTCTATAAAGCTTCTTTATTAATACATTTTCCATTTTATTACCTCCTTTTTGAGTAAAACCTGGGACAGAGGGACTGTCCCTCTGTCCCAGGTTTATAAACTAAAAAACCCTTTCATCTCTAAATTAATTTAGAGACGAAAGGGTTATCTTCCGCGGTACCACTCTAATAGTCACCCAAATGAAACCTTCGAATGAATTCGAAGCTACGATATTGTTAATGACCACTTTTATCAGTACTTTCATACTGTCCATTTTATAACGGTATGGCTCCGTCTAATCCTACTCTCAAGGTGATTTCGGTTAGAGACTCCGAGACGTTTTTCAATAAAAGTTTCGTATCGATCTTCCACCATCATCGACTCGCTATAACTACATCTGATATCTACTCTTCTCATCACAGTCTTGAATTATGAATCCTTATTTCAACTATTTATGGATTATTATAATATTTACTTTATTATTTGTCAATATATATTTTTTATTCAGCTAATTTATCCATTAATAAATTAATATTTTTCAAACTTTCCAAAAACAATTGCCTATCTTCAGTGCCTAGTTTTTTCCCAATATTTTCAGCTAAAGAGTTGTATCTCCTATCTATTTCCTCATCTAAAAATTTTATTCCACCTTCACTTAGACTATAGAAGGTATTTCTTCTATCTTCACTGTCCGTCTCTCTTTTAACTAAATCATTTTCAACCATTTTATTAAGCATAATACATAGGCTTGATTTTGATACATTAAGACCTTCTCCAAGTTTTTTTAATGGACTCTTTTCCACCTTTTTCAAATACATCAAAGTTCTAAATTGCTTATCAGTTGATGATAACTTGTTTTTTTCGTTATCATGTTTAGAACCCCTCATATATTTATTTATCTTTATCATAGCCTTAATAAACTCCTCAGCTATTTGTCTATTGTTCATAGTTAAGACCCCTTTTTATAACAACTTTTTTCTTCCATCTACCACTCATATAATATCCTATAGTTAAAACCATACCAATAGTCCATCCAGCAGGTACTGAAGCCCATATACCATTTGTACCTATTCGTTCTGATAAGAAGGTTGCTACTGGAATTCTAATTAACCATAATGTTAATATAGATATTATCATGGGAACAAAGGTATCCCCAGCTCCCCTTAATACTCCTGTAGTTATAAACATTATACTTACCACAGCATAAAAAGAACTAACGATTTTTAGATAACTTGTTCCTATTTTTATAACCTCTGGATCCTTATTAAATAACCATACCATTTTCTCTCCAAAAATAAATACTAATACTGTTATTATTATAGACATAGATACAGACATAAGTAAAGTATATTTATATCCTTTTTTAACCCTTTCATTTTTACCAGCACCTAAATTTTGACCAACGAAGGCTGATATTGCAGATCCAAAGTTCATAATAGGCATAGTTCCAAAGGAATTTAATCTAGAACCCGCTCCAAAGGCTGCCATTGTTGTTTCTCCAAAGGGATTAATAATTGATTGTATGGCCATCATACCTAAAGAAAACAAAACCTGTTGTACTCCCGAAGGTAATCCTATTTTTAAACTTTTAAAAAATATTGCTTTATCAAATTCCATATCTTTTACATTAAACTTTAAAACCTCATGGTGTTTATTTAAATGGTAAATTCCATATATAAAAGAGAACCCTTGAGCTATTACTGTTGCCCATGCAGCTCCTGATACTCCAAACTTAAATACAACTATAAATAAAACATCTAATATAATATTTAAAATAGTTGATATTATTAAAAACTTAAGAGGTGTTTTAGAATCCCCTAATCCCCTTAAAATTGCACTTATAGAGTTATAGCCAAACATGGCTACTATCCCTATAAATATAACATTTATATAAGATTTAGCCTGGGGCAGTATATTTCCTGGTGTATTTAACAGCTTCAATATAGGTCCACTTAATACCAGTCCTAATATGGTTATTAAAATTGATCCTACAAATAAAAATATATAAGTAGTGTCTATGGTTTTTTTAAGGTTTGCGTAATCCTTTGCTCCATAAAATTGGGATATAAGTATAGTTGAACCCATGGTTATGCCCATTATTAATGATATAAGTAAAAATAATACAGGGAAACTAGTTGATACTGCAGCAAGGGCTTCTTTTCCTAGAAAATTTCCAACTATAATACTATCCACAGTATTATAAAGTTGTTGAAATATATTACCTATAAGCATAGGTAATGCAAAATAAAAAATAAGTTTTCCTTCATGTCCTTTTGTCAAATCTTTCATGGTCATTCTCCTTTATTTTAATATAAAATTATTTTACTTTAAAATTATTTTATATTAAAACGTTTTGAAAGTCAACCTATTTTATGAACAAAGGCGACTTTCTCCCTTCTTTGTTCTGTGCAGGGTACAAGGTGCAGAGATTTATAAGAAAAAAGTCCTAAGGCCGATACCTTAGGACTTTTTGTTATATTATTTATAATTTCTCTCTAAATTTATATCTTCTACTTCAAATATCTGTAGTGAATCTGTTACCCTTTCTTCTAAAGCCAACTTTCCGTATTTATCAACTTCCTTTTTATCTTTAGGACCATGATGTAGAGATGCTGCACCACCTATACAACCACCTTTACATGCCATTCCTTCTATAAAATTCCCTTTTAATTTATTAAATTTAGCTAGTTTTAATGCCTTATCACATTCCTCTAATCCATCACAGCTAATTGGCTTAAAATCAGCTTCTAAATTCTCCTCTTCTATAACATGTTTTATTGAATCTGCTAATCCTCCTGTTCTAGCAAATATCCTTCCAAAGAAAGACGCATTATTTAATAATCCCTCTTCACATTCTTCTATCTTTATTCCAGCTGCATCGATCATAGCAGTTAACTCTTCAAAGGTCAATACATAGTCGGTACTTCCTACCAGATCATCTTGTTTTATTTCCATTTTCTTTGCAGTACAAGGGCCAATAAATACTACCTTAGCTTTATCATCAATTTTCTTGATTAATCTAGATATTGCAATCATAGGGGATACCGTTGTTGACATATTCCCTTTTAGCTCTGGATAATTTTTATTTATATGTTCTACAAAGGCTGGACAACAGGAACTAGTTATAAAATTTTTAGTATCAACATTTTCAGCAAATTCTTTTGTTTCATGTAAAGCTACCATATCAGCACCAAGAGCCACCTCTATTACATCACTAAAGCCTAGTTTTTTAATTGCAGTTATAACCTGCTCTATCTTAGCATAGGTAAATTGACTAGATATAGCCGGCGCTATTATGGCATAGGGTTTCACATCCTCTACCTTTGACCTCTTAAGTAAATTTATGACATCCACTATATAAGATTTATCCATTATTGCACCAAAGGGACATTGATATACACATGCTCCACACTGTATACATTTTTCATTATCTATTACTACTTTCTTCTCTTTATCTATTGATAATGCCCCTGCTTTACAGGCCTTCTTACATGGTCTGGCAACATCTGATATTGCATTATATGGACAAGCTTCTCTACATTTTCCACATTCTATACATTTACTTTGATCTATATAAGCTCTATGACCAACAAAATCAATAGCATTTACTGGGCAAGCTTCTGAACATCTATGGGCCAAACATCCTCTACATGCCTCTGTAACTACAAATCTATCAATAGGACAAGCATCACAGGCAGCATCAAGAATTTCTATTATATTTGGATTACTTTTATCCCCACCCATTGCTGTGGTTACCCTTTCTTCTGTAACTGCCCTTTCTTTATATATACAACATCTTGTTCTCGCTTCAGGTCCAGGATCAAGGGTTTTAGGTATTTCATGTCTTCTCTCTATTAATGTCCCTTCCATCGCTAGCCTACTTACCTCTCTAAGTACTTTGTACTTTGCCAACTGTACTTGATTTTCAAACTTCCTCATATGGTCCCCTCCCCTAGTTTATATATATAACATTTACGTCTTTCCCTAAAGACCTTATTAGTCTTATTAAATCACTAACTATTTTGAGTTTTATACTTAAATCAACAGGAAAATCTGGATTTTGATGGGCTGGATTTACGGCTTTACCCACATATAAATTTAAATGGGTACAATCCTCAACAAGTAATTTCACCAATTGAGATGCTCCATCTTTTCCACCAAGAAGTGTAATATTACCATTAATATCAGAACCGGTAAACCCCTTTAACTTTTCCACTGCCTTACTTAATGTCAGTACTCCTTCAGTAACTAAGTCTATCCCCTTAATTTTAGCTGTAGGTGGTACTTCTTTATCGATATAGTCTAAATTTACTATTATTTCTTCTTTTAATTCCCTTGATACTATATTAGCTGCTGTTCCTCCACAAACTACTTTTTTTCCATTACCCTTCATCAGTTGCTTTACCACCCAAGGGTCTTTACTCTCATCAGTAGGTGGTCCTGTAAATAAATTTACAACCTCTGGCTCCCTTAATTTCACCGATACAACAGTAGTGTCATCTCCAGGTTTATTAATATAAAAGTTATTACAAACTTCTGCTAAACTTTTGGTTATATATTTAGCACTTTTCTCTAAAGAAGAAATCCTTTCTAGATATTCTGCTACATTTTCCCACTGCCAACCTAGGTTTAATATACCTCCAACACCTGCATGTATAACCCCATCACTTACAGCTGTCAAAGTATCTCCTTTTTTCAGTCTAAAATTACTTTCTTTAATTAATTTATCATTAATTATAAACTCTCTTTTTTCCAAATTTACCACTTTATTATCCCTTATAAAAAATATAGGAGGATTATCATACTCTACTATATATACATCTCCATTATTTTTTATCTTCATTATTGTAAATGTTGAATATGCAAGCTTTCTTACATTACATACTGGAAGGGTATTTACAACTGTATCAACTGTTTCACCTATACTGGACCCTTCCCTCAACATAGTTGCTGCTATCTTAGTGGTTAAAGTAGCTAATATATTGGCCTTTACCCCACTTCCTAATCCATCTGACATAACAAGTATTACTTCATCTTTATTTTTAATTATTTCAACCTTATCTCCACAAAGCTCTTCACCAAATTTATTTAAACTATCGTATGCCACATCTATAAAATATCCCATTATAGATCACCCTTTTCTCCAATAGTTATATTTTTTAATTTAGTCAATGTTGATTTAGTCTCAGCAGTGGTTTCACCGAGGAGACTGGCTATTTCTTGGGCAACTCTCATTTGTTTCTCTATTACCTTTTGTGCTGCGTCTAATGTACTTTCCTTTACTTTGGATAGTTCTCCTTTACTTTTTTCTTCTTTAGTTATATCCACCATAATAGCTAACAAAACATTTTGTTTTTCAACATAAATTATATTTTGAAGTAATACAACATTATGGGATGGATAAAAAGCTTTTCTTTTAATTATATTTTTCTTTGTATCCCTAACTTCTATAAACTCCTTATCATCTATAAGCATTGATAAAGGACTATTTTTTGCCCTCGATGCTTCTATATCAAATATTTTCTCTACCATTGGATTTATTTCTTTAATTAACATATTATTATCAACAAGCATAATAGCATTTGGACTATTTTCAAAGATTAAATTCTTAAGACTTTCTGCTTTACCCCTCATAAATGGTAAACACATATTTATCTCTGCCATCCCTAAAACAACAGCTTTAGCCTTTTCTCTACATGTGTTATATCCACATCCACCACAGTTTAATTCATCTTCAAGTTTATATTTTCCCATTCTATTTAATACTTTTTCTATTTCCTCATCAGCAACATCAAAATCCACTTTATGTTCAAAGAAATATTTACCATAGTCTATGTTTTTAGGAATTTGAAATTCGCCTTTTTTAGATATATCTTTTTTATCTTTCACATAATTTTTAACTCTCTCTTTCCTTACAAATATACTTTCATCATTTTTAGGCATTGCCATACCGCCAATACAGCTTCCTTTACATACATTAACCTCTATACAGTAGTTTTCTAACTGTCCCTTTTCCACACTATCAAACAAATCCATACATTCTTTTATTCCACTAACCGCTATAACATCTAGCTTACTATTATCATCTATGAAACTAGAAAGAACTCCTCCTCCAACTGGAAAACTACTTCCCTTTTTAAAAGACTCACTATCAAAGGCTTCTCCTAAAAGGGCATCTAGTTTAATTCCTTCTTCTTCAAACCATACTTCCATCTCTTCAAATGTTAAAACTGCATCTATTACCCCTTCATCCCTAACATCTGCTGCTTCAATTTTCTTTGCAGTACAAGGTCCAATAAAAACAACATAACTATCATGACCATAATATTCCCTAATTAATTTTCCATGGGCTACCATTGGAGATACCATAGGAAGCATATATTCAATTAGTGATGGATAATACTTTTCTATTAAATTATTAGCTGCAGGGCAACAGGTCGTTATATAATTTTTCTGGTCATTTGAATTTATATAATTTTTATATAGAGTGGCAATGACCTCAGCACCTATTGCAGTTTCTTCAACATGATTGAAGCCAAGCTTCTTTAATGCTGTAACCATTTGTCCAGCATCTTTTAAATTAAATCCTCCAATAAATGATGGTGCTATTGTGGCAATAACTCTTTTATTTTCAACTATAGCCCTTTTAACATTTGCTACACTACTTTTAATTTGTCTTGCATTTTGAGGGCATATAACTAAACATTCACTACATCCAATGCATTTATCCTCTACTATTTGTGCCTGTTCATCCTTTATTTTTATAGCCTTAACAGGACAATGTCTTAAGCATTTATAACAGTTCTTACAATTAGCCTCAGAAAAGTTTAAAAAACTCAAGTTAAATCCCCCTAACTATATATTTATCGAAAAACTCATCTAATTTATTCTCATCGGCAGAATAAATAGGGCCATCATCAATTTTTACTGATACTGCCTTGGTACATTCTCCTAAACAAAATGAAGCTTTAACTTGTATCTTATCATCCAACCCATTATCCTTTATCCTTTTTTGTAACCCGTTAATAACATTGTAAGATCCTTTCAAGTGACATGCACTTCCTATACAAACACTGATAGTCCTCATATAAAAAACCCCCCTATTAATATATTCGTTATTTTTTTAACAGTCTATTTTAAAAATTTTTACTACTCCATGAAAACGTTTTATTTCTACACTCACAGTATAACTGTTTAATAAATTTATGTCAATTGTTCGAATCATTTGATATTAATGGTCTCAATGGCTAATTTTCATACTTTATTAAGGTTAGTTTCTATTTGTTACAAAAAATACAACTTTTAAAACAAATGTACCTTTGGTGTTTATTCGTTTAGTGTAATGTGCAAAGAGCAGGGAGTTGGTGAGACGAGAAATTTATGTAGGGATTCAATACATTGAATCCTTAAGTTTTTTTCTAGAAGACCTATTATGCCAAAGACTGTATTTGTTAATAAGCTGTGGGATTATGAATCCCCCAGCAACAACAGGGATTACGAATCCCCCTAGTAACAACAGAAACTGCGGTTCCTCCAGTAACAACAGAAGTTACGGAGCCCCCAGTAACAACAGAAGTTACGAATCCCCAGCAACAACAGAAGTTACGAGTACCTAATAACTAAATTTTATTATTCTTCTGTGCCAAGTGACATTAAAATTGGCCTGAATATATTCAGGCCTTAAATAAAAACAATTATTTAAATACTATCTGTCCATCTTTGATGCTCTTTATTTTAACAAGGGACTCTAAGTTAACATTATTTTCTTCAAGTAGTTTACACCCTTCCTGGAAAGATTTCTCTATTACTATACCCACCCCAACAAGGTTAGCTTCTGCTTGTTCTACTATATCCTTAAGCCCCATGGCAGCTCTACCATTTGCCAAAAAGTCGTCTAATACTAATATATTGTCTTCTTTATTTAGATATTTTTTATTTACTTTAACACTATAATATTTAGCCTTAGTAAATGAATATACTTCAGTTTCATATACTTCTTTATCAAGGTTTTTGGACTGAGTTTTCTTGGCAAAGACCACTGGTACATTGAAATATTGAGCAGCTATGGCGGCTATTGCTATTCCTGAAGCCTCAATGGTAAGGATCTTGTTTATTGATTTACCTTCAAAACGTTTTTTAAATTCTTTTCCCATTTCATTTAGAAAGTCTATATCTAATCTATGATTAAGGAAGTTATCTACTTTTAATATGTCATTACCTTCTACTCTTCCCTCATTTAAAATTTTATTTTTTAATGATTCCATTTGTTATGCCCCCTCTTTTTTTTGAGTTTAAGTTTTAGTTTAAGATTGTAAACTTATCAACACATGATGATTAACTTTATATTAATAGAAAAACTCCCGTCGCCAATGACAGGAGTTTTTAAGTATTATTAATGATATAATCAATAAACCTATTCCCCCTGTAGTCAAACCATTTATGGTGGTTTGGTAGAAACTTTCGGACCCTATTACCGAGTTTATACAGAGTTACTATTTAATTTTATTAGATATCATTCTAACTTAAATAGCTAATAAAATCAAGTTATTCATTAAATTAGTTATTAAATAATTTTAAAGTATCGATTCTCCTAATGAATTTGCCTCTATAACATTATCTGAAGGGGCTGCAAATTGACACTTTATATTGTATTTTTCATTAAGTATATCTAAGGCTCCAAATACTTTATTAAAATCTTTGGAAAAGGTTATATTTCCCTTTGTAGAAGTATATCCTCTTTCACTACTAAAGGCAAAGGTTGTATAGTTGTCTTTTAAAAGTTTACTTTTTAACCCCTGAAAGAATCCTTCCCCTTGATGAGAAGTATTTACCTTAACTACTTCGTTATCTACAGCCAAGTTACCAATAAACCTATTGGATGAAAAAAGTTTAGGATAAATAGTTCCTTTTACAGATATAGTTATGGATTTACCAAAATCACCATCTAATGAATATAGATAACCACTATAAGTCTTATCTACATCTCTGGGCACAGAGTATATGACTAAGCTAATAATAACAACTAATATCATAAATATCATTACTTTAAACTTTATAGTAATCACCCCTAGTATATATTATTTATTTTAAATTATATTTTTAACTACTATTTATATTTTATACTGTTTACATTAAAATATTTATTATAAGAACAAAAGGAAACTAAAGTCGCTTCTTTGTTCAGTGCAGAGAGCAGGGCATTGGTGAGTCCGTAAATTTATGTAGGGATTCAATGTATCGAATCCCTCAGGTCTTCTTCCAGAAGACCTATTATGCCAAAAACTATATTTTTCAATAAGCTGTGGATTACGAATCCCCCAGCAATTAAATTTTATTATTGTTATATACTATATGGCTTTAAAGTTGTCCTGAATATATTCAGAATCTATATATTAAAAAAATAAGGGCTTGGTATATACCAAACCCCTAATTTGCAAATTCTTTATGAATAGTTTTTAGATGTTCAATTATTGGAAGGTTTTGAGGACATTCCCTCTCACATTTCCCACACTCTATACATTTAGAACCATCTTTTTCCCTCTCCATTATTTTATTATAGGTATTCTTAACTTCATCTTTAATACTATACATATGTCCATCATTATATAGTGAAAAAATATTTGGTATCATGACATCATTTGGACATGGCATACAGTATTTACACTCTGTACATCCTATTTTTGTTTTATCCTTATATATTTCCTTAACTTCATCTATCAACTCTACTTCTTTTTTAGATAAAGACTTTGGATAAGCATCTTTTGAGGTCTCTATATTCTCCTTTATCTGCTCCATTGTACTCATACCGCTTAACAGTAGAGTTACTTCTGGGAAATTCCATACCCATCTTAAAGCCCACTCTGCAGGAGTTCTTTCAGTTTCTGATTTACTCCAAATCTTTTTAATATCTTCACTTGGCTTTTTAGCAAGTTTTCCCCCCTTAAGAGGCTCCATTATGATGACAGCTAAATCCCTATCTGCTGCGTATTTAAGGCCTTCTAATCCTGCTTGGTAATATTCATCCATATAATTAAGTTGTATTTGGCAAAATGTCCAATCATAGGCATCCGTTATCTCTTTAAATAAATCTAATTCATCATGAAAAGAAAATCCTGCATATTTAATCTTTCCACTTTCAATTGCCTTATCTAAAAACTTAAATACATCTAACTCTTTACAGGTTTTCCATGTATCCTTATTTAGAGCATGAACTAGATAAAAATCAATATAATCAGTCTGTAATTTTTCAAGTTGTTCATCTAAATACTTTTCAAAATCTTCATATTTCTCACAAAGCCATATGGGAAGTTTTGTAGCTAATTTTACTTTTTCCCTATAACCATCCTTTAAAGCTCTACCTACAAAGGGTTCACTCATCTTTTGATGATAGGGATAGGCTGTATCTATATAATTCACCCCATTATCTATGGCATATCTTAACATTTTAGTAGCTTCCTCTTCATCTATTTTACTACTATCGTTATCAATAACAGGAAATCTCATACATCCAAAACCTAAGGCTGAAACTTCAAAATCCAGTTTTCCAAATTTTCTATACTGCATAATTTACCTCCTCATTGCTTTATCAAGTTAAATAGTTATATTTATATTTATTCTATTTAAAAGTTCTTAATCCTTCTTTTATTTAGAGAATCTAAAGATTTTTTATAAATTAACACGATATATGTTATCTTTATTACTAATAGAACCTTCTAGGTGGGCTTTATTACCTATAACTAGTTTACCATCATAAATAACTGGCTCTTTATTTGTATATATTTCTACTTCTTCGACTTTCCAAAAAGAGTCTTTATGTTTACATGTTGCTGAACCTTTTATGAAATACTCTTTATCATTGGTTCTAATTTTAATAAAATGCTTATGAAGTATTTTGTCTTTGTACTTTACAATATTCATAGGATCAAAACCAGCTAAACCCATATCTCCTCTTAATATAATCTTATATTTTTTACCACTTTTCACTTTGTTTATTTCTCTAAAACGACTTACTTTATCTATTTGAATTAAGTATTCCCCAATAGAATAATCTTCAATTGAAACACTATTCTGTACTAATTTAATATTTCCTTTTAAAATATCATATAAAAATTTTTGTGACTGAATATATTTTACTTTCCAATCTGGAACTAATTTATCTAACAATAAACAAATAAAGACACCTGCACTATAGCAACTGGGTCTAAGCTTTTTAAGGTCTTTTGGATAATCAGATAGATCTAATCCATATTTTGACAATACAAATTCTCTAGGCAACAAACTTTTTTCTAAAAACCCTTTATATTCAACATACATGGCTGTGCCTTCCATACTCTCTAACCCTAATTCATAATCCAAATAATCACCAATTATGCCTTTTCTTTTTTCTCTGTATGAAATAAATTGCGATATTAATTTATTTTTCTCCTCTATATCTTTTTCAAATACAGCTCTTAATAAATATTTCCTTTCAAGGGTTCTTAGTGTAATATTTTCTTTATTAATGGGATAATTAACAGCCATAACTTCATTTGGATATCTTTTATCCCCGATTTCATTTTGATAACAGTGAAACATTTCATGAACTATACCAGAATATAATTTTTCATATGATGTATTTGGTTTTAAGGTTTTTATATCCCATATTGCCATATATTTATCATTATATTTTATAACCGTACTCCCGAAAAAATTACTATTCCATTTATCTATATAAACATCCCTGTCATTACTATAATCAATAAAATATACATTCTTGTCATCATATAATGCTAAGTCTGACTTAATAAATCCATTCCAATATTTATTAAAATCATCTTCTACTATATCCTTTTTTAACTTTTTACAAACCTCTATAATATCCCCTTTATTTGTAAGTTTCAAAGTAACTCTCCCCTTTTTATTTTATTCAAAATCTGATATTGCCTTAATCATCTTAGAAATAAACTTTGGATTCCCCCAAAGAGTAAATCTTGCCTTATTTTCTTCATCTAAGAAAATATACTCAAATTTTAAAGTTTTTCTATCTGAATCTTCACTATTAATTAAATCCATCAACACATTAGTTATAGGTTTTAATTCTTCTATAGATTCCACATATACATCAACTATTGAACATACCTTTATTTTCCCTTCTACTTTATTAAAATTATCTTCTACAAAACCCCTTAGGTTATTGGTTACTTCTATTTTCTTACTTTCTATATAGTCTTCATCATCCATAAGTTTTGTTAAATCCTTTTTCTTTATCCTCCATTGACCACCTATTTTTCCTGCCTTAAGTTTATCTTCTCTGATATAACGTCTTATCGTCCTTGGATGCATACCTAATATTTTAGATACCTCATCCACAGTAAATACTTTTTTATCCACCCAACCCCTCCTAAGCAAAGCCATTTTATTACATTATATCATATAAAATGTAATAATATAATACAAAATATAATAATACCATATTTAAAGTCATTAATAAGCTGGGGAATTAGGAATCCCCCAGCAACTAGAACTAGGCAATAAAAAGAGCTATATCTTTCTATACATTATCATATCGGAGAATGAATTCCCCTCTACATACTCAGATTTATTAGTTAATACTTTAGGTAAGAGCATGTTCAGCATCTAAATAATATAATCTCTACTATTTTACTCTGTTTTAATGTTTACACATAGGGTATAATAGAACGGAAATTGTTTTTAAAGGAGGTTGACATGATAAAAGATATAATAGACATCATATTAAAAAGTGCAGAAGACTCATTTTTGCAAGTTACTGTCTTTGTGGGAGCAGTACTGTTATTATTTGGTTATATCAATTATAAAAAATCCGGTGCATTTATAGAAGGAATCGAAAAGTCTAAAAAATGGCAACCAGTTATAGGAGCTTTACTGGGTTTAACCCCCGGTTGCGGTGGTGCTATATTTATAATGCCCCTTTTCATTAAAGGTTCAGTAAGTTTCGGTGCTGTTATAGCAACCCTTATTGCCACTATGGGAGACTCAGCCTTTGTAATCATATCAGTATTACCCTTTCATTATTTACTTGTTAGTGTAATATCATTTATAGCTGCCATATTAACAGGATATATTGTTGATTATTTTAATGTTGGTGACAAACTTTTATCTAAAATGAAAAGATTATCAAAGAAGGAACGGGATGAAATTCATAAGAAAGCTGACCATATGTTATACGAAATGGAATGTAATGGCAATAAATGTCACGTTGGTCACAATGAAGGAGACGATGTGGACTTAGCTCTTCACCATAGAGCCAAAGGGCACCAAAAACCAGAAGGTTTGGGCTATAAGTTCACCCATCATGGCTTCTCTTTTTATTGGATAGTTATAGCTGTTGGATTGATTTTAGGTATAATGTTACTATTCCAAGTTGATGTAAACACCTTGGCTATACCTAATCTTGGTGCCATATTAGGTATAGGTGGTACCATACTGTCAATAGTAATGATGTTTATGGGTAAGAAGTTCTTTCAAGATGATACCCATGAAGAAACCGAGCTAAAATCTACCTCCCTTAAAGAGACCCTAATACACAATGCTCAAGAAACTGCATTTGTTGGAACATGGGTTTTTGTTGCCTATTTAATATATGAAATCAGTGTATTTGCATTAGGTGGAGGAGACTATGGAGCTGGTGAAGAAATGATAAGTAGCTTTATGACTTCTGCTGCTTTAACAACAGTTTTCATTGGGGCTCTTATTGGTCTTATACCTGGTTGTGGACCACAGGTTATTTTCGTGGCTTTATTTACAAAGGGTATGGTTCCCTTTGCAGCTTTACTTGCAAACGCCATATCCCAAGATGGAGATGCTCTATTCCCATTATTAGCAATTGATAAAAAATCCTCTTTATGGGCCACAGTGATAACTACAATACCGGCATTAATATTTGGATTGATAGTTTACTTTATTGAAAGTAATTTTCTACCTATTTAGAATAACTATTTGGCTGGGGGATTACGAATCCCCCAGCAACACCAAGGATTCCTAATCCCTAGCAACAATAGGGACTAGGAATCCCCTACTTTTTCTTTAAAACAGATGACACAGCAAATATACAGGTTAAAGGTATGGTAAGTATGAGCCCTATACTACCACACAAAGATCTTATTATCTCAACTGATATTAGTTCGGTATTTAGGGCATATTTCATCGGAACTTCCGAATAAACATAACTTATAAGAACTGGCATAAAACTTCCCACATAGGCTAATACAAGGGTATTTACCATGGTTGCCATAACATCTTTTCCCACCGTTAATCCTGATTGAAATAACTCTTTTCCCCTTATTTGAGGATTTTTTTTCTTAATTTCAAAAATCACCGATGTAATAGACATACTTACGTCCATTACAACTCCTATAGTCCCAACTATAACTGCCCCCATGTATAATCCTCTAAAATCAATTTCTATTCCTAAGTTTGTTACTAAAAACATTACATTTTCATCGGCTAATCCCGTTATAATACATAATTTACTATATATATATGATATTATTCCTGCTGAGAACGTTCCTCCTAAGGTTCCTAATACTGCTACTAACGATTTTTTAGTAAATCCTGCTATTAATATAAAACTCACTATAATTATTATAGATGAACAAACTATTGATACTACAATAGGATTATATCCTTTTATAATCAATGGTATTAAGCACTTTATAATAATAAATCCCGAGAAGAGCAATGATGTCAGTGATAATAATCCCTTTAGCCTTCCAAATATAATAAGAACTACTAAAAATATTATTCCTAAGACTTTTATATGACTTAATCTCCATACATTTATAAAAGTTGTCTTTCCTCTGGTATTTTCATCTACACTTATATCAATTAATATTTTATCCCCAACACTTAAATCAAAGTCAAAGGATGAACTTACTATTCTTTCATATTTAATATAAGTTAATTTATTTTTATATTTTCCTTCTAGAATTTTCACTTTTAATATATTATTATTATTATCTTCTCCCTTTGTCTTGGTTATCTCAATTATTTCTGCCACTACTCTATCATTTTTAGAATTATCCGATATAACAATTGTAGGTATTAACGTAATAACAATAAATAATAAAATAATTTTTTTGTACAAACCTATCCCCTCCAATTTATTTTTATTGGAGGGGATAGAAGTTTAGAACTGTTATTTTAAATTTATTATATAACATTTATGTCATGATATACAAAATATTTGTTAGGTTGTCCCATAGCCTTCCTCCTATTGATATACATTATGAGATATGATATAATATTGATAACGATTTTCAATATCACAATAAAAAATAATTATAAATAAACTTGATTCTAAATATTTTATTGTAGTTTAAAAATTGGAGGTGAAACTATGACAGCTTTAGTAGTGGGAGGAGACAGATTGGGTAATATCCCTGATGTATTATCTAGTAATGGCATAAAAGATTATCACCATTGGCCCGGTAGAAAAAAAGGCATGAGAAATAAAAAAATACCCGATGATGTGGATATGGTTATTGTTCTTTATGATTACATAGAACATAATTTAACTAAGATAGTAAAAAGACAATCAAAGTCTTTAGATATTCCCTGTATTTATTCTAAACGTTCTTGTTCTGATCTTGCCTGTAAATTAAATAATTGTCCATTGCAGAAATGGTGTAATAACTGTTAAAAAAGAGTAGAAGGATTAATCCTTCTACTCTTTTACTTTCCTGTTTATTATATACAAATATAATGACTCAAAGGCTTCTGATGATACTTTTCCTATGATTCCAACCAGTGCTGCATTGGCAGGGTTAAATAAATTTGCTATAAATATGGCAATAAATAGCATAACTAAGTTTATTATTTTACCTATACTAATATAACTGGTTTTATGCTCTTTCATAAGCATTCCCCAATAAAACTGCCTTATTACCATTGCCATTGGTAATATTGTCATTACTTTTAATACATCCACCGATAATAATGCGATTTTGTCACTAACCCCTATTATGTTTGTCAGAATAATAGTTCCTATAGGACTAAATGCCATTAATCCTAATATAGATGATAGGAATATACCAAGGATTATTGCGAATTTCTTTACTGAATTTATCTGTTCTTTATTATTTCCTTCTATAAAATTAAGGGGTACTTGATGAAACATCATAAGGGGACTCACAACTATTACTCCTAGACCCCATGCAACACCATATGTGAAAATCGCCGTCTTAGGATCAATAGTTCTAGCTAAACCTGAGTCTATTATGGGTTTTGCCAATGCCCTTATAAAAGAGGTTATAACAAGGGGGGCAAAGAATCCAATTATTAACCTATAGTTTATCTCCCTTACATTCATATTTACTTTTCTAGTATTTAACCCCTCAATAGATGTTGGTATATCTTTTATAGATAACTTGACTCCTATTGTTACTGTAATAGCTTCAACAAAGACTGCTCCTAAAAACATAAAGGATGGTATCATTGATGGTGGAATAAAGGTTATTTTACTAATAAATAAAATTATTATGCTAACAAATGTCACCCTGGCTATGGTAGCAATAGTAACTAATGGAGTTCTTCTAAATTTTATAGCAACTCCTTGCATAAAATTCCTCAAAGAAACTGCAGCAGGAAAAATTATAAGAATCTTAACAACAGTTAAGGCATGTTTAAGTACATCCTCTTTTACTCCCATAAGATTTTTAAAAATCCATTCTGCTCCCCCTGAAAATACTAATATAGTAAAAAACAATAACACAGATGTTACTAATATTATAGTAAAATTTCTTACTTTATAATAACTTTCCTTATCTTTGATTAATGCAGCCATCATTTGTTTTATCATTGCAACAGGATTTTGTACAACCTGCATCAAACTTTTACCTACTTGAAATGCCGAACCATATAGCTCTGGATTGGGCAATCTAGCTATAGCTGCATTAAATAATGAATGGGTCACACTTATTAATAAAGAAGTGGCTCCCAGTGGTACAAAGAAAAGTAATTGTTCCAATAGGGATATCCCTTCTTCTTCCGTTTTTGATACTTCCATAGAGGTGGTATCGATATATCTCATCCCTTTCTGTATTTGTAGTTGTCATTAATAGTCTATTATAGTTTATATCCTATTTCAATTTCGGTTAACATATCAATACCCTCTGTTTCCCTTTTCCCTTTTGGTTATATACATATTTCTTTCGATTCCCTAAATATACTTCCTATTATTAGCTAATCTTCTTTTTTATACATTAAATCTAGCCACCAATTCATTTAGTTTTTCACCTATTTGATTTAACTGTTCCGCCGATGATGCTATTTCTTCCATTGATGCTAACTGTTCTTCAGTGGCAGCGGCTACTTCTTCATAATCACGTCCTGTATTTTTTGTAATATTATTAATATTTTCTACTGAATCATAAATTTCATCAGAACTTGCAGATAACTCTTCAGCAGTTGCAGATACTTCCTGTATCTGTCCAGATACCTTTTCTATGGATTTGGCTATTTTCTTAAAGGCTTCCCTTGCTTTATTAACCACCGATGTACCTTCTTTAACTTCTTTATTCACCAACTCCATCCCTTCTATTGACTCCTTAGTTTTATTCTGCATTTCCTTTATTATATTTATAATTTTAACAGCTGACTCCTCCGACTGGTTTGCCAGTTTCCCTATCTCATCTGCTACAACGGCAAATCCCTTTCCCTGTTCCCCCGCTCTAGCAGCCTCTATTGCCGCATTTAGGGATAATAGATTTATTTCCTCCGATATTCCATTTATAATACCTAGTATTTTTCCTATTTCCTCTGAGTTTGAATCTAGGGACTTTATTGTCTTTGATAAATCGTCAACTTTGTCATTGGCTAAGTTCATTTTATTGGCTGCACTTTTGACTATATCATCACCATTTTTAGATTCATTACTGGCTGAAATAGCAGATTCCGTTGCTAAACTGGAGGCTTTGGCTATATAACCTACTCCCTTTGTCATTTCTTCAATTGTAGTTGTTGCCTTTTCTGTATTAGTTATTTGAGTATGGGATTTTTCTACAACATTATTGGCTGTGTTGGCAACTTCATTATTTGCCCTAACATTTTCATCGGTTATAACTTCAAGTTCAGCTGATGAGTCCACCAATATTTTTGATGTATCCTTTATCTCTTTTATTAATTCCTTTATATTATCAGACATTTTTATGGCACTTACACCTAATTGTCCCACTTCATCTTCTTTATTTTTTATATCTATTTCCTTATCTAAATTTCCCTTTGCCAATTCTCCCATAAAGTTTTTTATTTTATTTATTGGATTAGTTATACTTCTACTAAACAATATGGCTAATCCTATTGATATTAACAATGCTATAATAACTATTATGACTATCAATTTAGTTAACTGTTGTTGGCTATCTAATAAAATAGCTATGTTTTCAGATACTGACACTATACCCACAGTTTCATCCCCTATAGGGTTTTGTATAGGTCTATATATCTTAACATAGTTATCCTCCATTAATTCAACTTCTTTCTCTTTAATTATCCTATTTCGCAGCTCTTCTTTTAAGATATCTTTTCCTACTTTATCTTTCATCTGGTCATTTGAAGTTTTATATAACTTATTTCCTATATATATGTTCATATCACCTGATATCAATTTATCTATAGAATTAAGAAAACTATCATCGAAACCTACCTGTAATACCCCTATTATTTCTCCATTATCCTTTATCGGGGCAAACCCTCTAACAGCTAAACCACTTTTCCCTGATTCGAATCCTGATAGCTTTTTTCCCTTTAATGCACTATTAATAGAGGTATTATCACTTTTATCATCTCCATATTTGTCTCCATGGGCCCTTAAAAATACTATTGCATTTTTATCTTCAACTTCAAAAACCTTTACATCAGCCTCTTCTTTTAACCTATTATATATTGGCTTCATTACTTCACTTAGTTTTTCTCTATCTTTACTTTTTAAAGCTTCAACTATTTCACTATTGGATGCGTATCTTTCCGCTAAAAATAAGGCCTCTTCTTCCTTCTCTTTAATTTTAATTTTAGATATTTCTAAATTCTTTTTTAGATTGTTATCTATGTTAGTACCAATGCTCTTCTTTATCTGGGGACTTAATATTAATGATAATATTAGAACCGGTAATATAGTAGACAATACTATTATGGAAAATAATCTTGTTTTAAGACTTCTCTTAAATATTTTCAAAATATCCCTCCTCGTATATTTTTTATAACTATATATTAACATACAAATTTAGATATATGTATACAAATTTTTTATAGGTCTATTTATTCTCCCACAGCTAAAAAATAAATAAAACTCCGGATTCCGGAGTTTTATTTATCTCTATTTACCATATTTTCTAATTCATTTGTTAATTTTTCCAGTTCTTCAAAGCTACTAGTTATATTTTCCACCTTTTTATTTTGCTCGTCGGCGCTGGCTGTTAATTGTTCTACAGATGCAGCATTTTCCTCTGTAACACTTGCTATGGACACAACTTCATTAACTATATGCTGTGACATTTCTTCTGCTTTTTTTATTCTATTATCCATTTTAACTGATCTATCTAAAACATTTTTAGTGTTTTCACTTATCTCTTTAAATATGTCATTTACATTACTAATTATATCTTTACTTGATTCAAAGGAATATTGAACATTATTAACTTTATTAGTTACATTATCCGCCTTATTTTGAACAGTAACCAATATACTTGATATCTCATCTGTAGAGTTTTTAGAGTCTTCAGCTAGCTTTCTTATCTCATCTGCCACAACTGCAAAGCCTTTTCCATGTTCCCCTGCTCTAGCCGCCTCTATTGCCGCATTAAGGGCAAGTAAATTTGTCTGTTCCGCTATACTTCCTATAACATTTAATATCTCAGTTATCTTTTTAGATTGGGCATTAAAATCTTTCATAATATCAACTGTATCTACTATATTTTCATTAACAGTATCTATTTCTCGATTTAATGAATTTATACTTTCATTTCCTTTTTTAGTTATTACCGAAGTTCCTTCTGATAATTTCCTCATGTCAGTGGAACTTCCTCCTAAGGACTTTATTTCATTGTTACTTACTTCCATGGATTCATTTATATCATTGACACTTTGGGCCTGAGAATCTATACTCGAAGCTATCTCCGAAAAAGCTGCTGCTATTTCATCAGATATCTCTCCAACCCCTGTTACATTAACTCTTAAATTTGTACTAAAATTACTCAATGAATTTATTGTATCTTTTATTTGAACAAACAGATCTTTAATCTTCTCTTTGTCTCTATTTGAATTTTCATTAATAGCTTTTAATTTTTTTGTCATATTAAGCCCTATTTTAGCTTGGAATGCCAACATAACTGTGACTAATATATTCGATTGATTTAAAACAATTAAAGCAACTTTACCATATTGAGAAAACATTATGTCTCCATATACGAAGTAACAATAGTTTGTGATTATTAGATTTAATATACCAGTAAATATTATAGGTTTGTGATTATGATATACAGTAATAATTGCAATATCAAAATATACTCCTAAATAAACTAATAAACTGGGGAGCTCCATTATGTTTAAAAATAATAATAAAGACAATCCAAATCCAGCTACGTACATTATATAATTTTCTAATATTCTTTTATAAGTTAAAATTGTTATAGTAATGCCAATAACTGATCCTGCTATACCGATAGTTTTTAAAACACCAGTGGGAACCTTCCCTGCTAAACTACTAAAAAATGCTAATCCTATCGCAAACCACATTAGTTTTACAACTAATTTATTTCTGTTATACATTATATCTGTATTCAAAATACCAACTCCCATCTCCATATTTTTTTGTACGTTAATACTTATTTCAGCATAAATCGTCAAATTCCTCTTTAGAAATCATATTTTGTTATAATAACTAATTATTGCAATCCACATTTAATATATCGACATATTTTTTATTAAGTTTAGAAAAAATAGCCAGTTAATACTGACTATTTTAAATAACCTTTTATTTTATCCATTGCCATATTTATGTATAAAGATAGATCATGTATATATGCACTTCCCAATTCAAAGGTTAAGTATCCATCATAATTATATTCCTCTGCATTGTGAAAAAACTCCTTAAATGGTATAATTCCCTCTCCCAACATCATATGGGTATCACTGGAACCATCACCACCTATTAAATGAATATAATTAAGTTTATCTTTCAACTTTCCAAAATAGTCCCCAATTGGTTCCCTTATTGATATTAGGGCTACTAGGTCTAGTTATGTATCCCCTGACCTATTTTTACAGTATTATTTATTTTTTAGAAACTTTGTATATTCCCTTTGATTTTTAGGAACGACTATTTCTCCACTTGAAATCTTATCTTTAACTTTTTCTATATCTTCTAAAATATCTTTAGGAACTAACTTACTTGTAGTCTTTGACAAGCCAATACCATTTTCCCTAATACCATAATATAATGTATTTCCTCCTTTTAGGGTTCCATTTATAAACTCCTTAGATACATCATAGAGTGCTTCATCTATTTTTTTTATAACAGATGTTAAAACGTTCTCTGGAGCTAAATAGCTTTGGTCCCTATCTACCCCTATGACATATGTATCATTTTTTTTAGCGGACTCTATCACTCCATTTCCAGTTCCTCCCGCAGCGTGAAATATTATATCTACACCGTTATCATACATTTTATTGGCAATTTCTTTTCCCCTTTCAGCATCTGCGAAAGTATCTGCATATTCTACTACTATTTCTATATTTGGATTTCCGTATTTTGCTCCTGCTATGTATCCATAATGAAAAGTATCTATTATTTCTCCTTCCATGCCTCCTACAAAGCCTATCTTATTAGTCTCTGTCATCTTTGCTGCTAAATACCCAGCTAAAAAAGATCCTTCTTCAGTTTTAAATAATACACATGTCATATTTTTAGGTATGTCCTCCACTATTACATCTATAAGACCATAGTTTACCTTGGGATTTGACTTTGCTTGTTTTAATGTATCCCAAGCTAATTTATAACCAATTCCAAAAATTAAATCATTATTATCCTTCTTAAGATTGTTTAAATTTTCAATATAATCAGAATCCCTCATTGACTCTGCATATCCTATATTAACATCAAAATCTTCCCCAACTTTTTTAAGTCCTTCCCAAGATAATTGATTAAAGGAGGCATCGTTTATTCCGCCTAAATCAGTTACCATGGCAATCTTTAATTTTAACCTATCAAAAACTTTATATATAATATTATAGGCTTCTTTCCCTTTTATAGTTTTATTGGGATCTTTTATATTATTTATCAAACCTAATTTTTCACCAACTTTTATATAATTTTGGGGCCAAATCCCATCTCTTGGTTCTTGTCCTAATACTCTAATCATCACCGTAATAAATTCACCATATGTAATAGGTTTACTGGGCCTAAAAGTACCATCTTCATATCCATTTATTAAATTCTTTTTACATGCAATAGATATATACTTATTTAATGGATTATCACTTTTTATATCCGTATATACATTATCATTTTCTACAACTTCATTATCTATTTCCAAAAGTTTTATAGCTATTTTTACCAACTCTCCTCTAGTTATAACATTATCTAACCCAAAAGTTCCATCATCAAGTTTTTCAATAATACCTTCACTATTTAATTCTTCCAACTTATTATCTTCTGCAAATCCCAATGATACTATTGAAAATATCATCAACGTTGATATTAATATTGATATTATTCTTTTCATTTTCATACCTCCACTATTATATTTTATAGACACATTCTATCACTTCATCACCATTAAATAATAACATAAGAGTATATTTTTGTTAACCCCTTCAATTCTACATTATTATTTATAAGCAACAATAAGAATTTAAAATAAGGTTTTGTATCATAATATATTTATAGTATAAAGGAGGGAGCTAATGGAATTTTTCGCAAGAATTTTAGCACTGATAGCTGGAGGAACTATACTTTTAAGAGTTGCTGGGAGAAAATCAATTTCCCAAATGACAATAGCCCAAACTATAATAATGATATCTATAGGTTCTTTAATAGTTCAACCTATTGGTAATAAAAGTGTACTAAGAACCCTAGGTATTGCAGCCATATTTATAGGATTTTTATTATTTGTAGAATGGATACAGATTAAGTCAAATGCTTTTGAAAACTTTATAACTGGTAAATCAAAGGTTATTATTGAAAATGGAAAAGTTGTTCCTAAGAACTTAAAAAAGTTAAGATTAACAGTAGATCAACTGGAGATAAGACTTAGACAACAGGGTATATCCAGTATATCCCATGTGAAAACTGCTACCCTTGAAGCAAATGGACAACTGGGATATGAGTTAAAAAGACATGCTAAGCCTTTGACTATAGGAGAGTTTGAGAAAATGATGGCAAACTATATTAATGTTCAAAATAAGGATAAAACCAACGTAGATAATATTTTTAGTGAAGTGGTAATTAAGGAACATGAACTAAGAAATAATAATAGATTAAAACAATAAAGAAAATAAAAAAATTAGTTGGGGGATTATGAATCCCCCAACAACTAATTGGCTTAAAATTAGAAACAATTAATTGGCTTAAGAAATTTTTATTGATTAGACTTCTTTACTTTTCTATATATATATCCCTTAAATATAATATTTCAACTGGACTCTTCCACCATCCCTTAACATAATTCTTCATAAGGTCTGGGTCTGTATTATAATAAATTGGACAAACAGTGTATCTATTCATCCACATATCCTCAGCTTCATGGAGTATCTCAGCAGCCTTTTCTTCATCAAGGGTAACCATTGCCTTTTTAACTAAGTTATCAAAATCGTCATTAAAATACCCTGAATAGTTATTTCCACTACCCTTACACCACATATCAAAGAATGTCATAGGATGAACATAATCAGCTCCCCAACCAATCCTTGCTACTTGATAGTTTCCCTCTTCCAATGTAGCTAAATGAACTTTCCATTCTTGATTTGCCAGTTCCACATCTATATTTAAATTCTTTTTCCACATCTCTTGAATTGCTTCTGCTATTTTTTTATGTCTTTCACTATTGTTATAATTAATCGTAATCTTAGGGAAATCTTTTCCTTCTGGATACCCAGCTTCAGCTAATAATTTTTTAGCTTTCTCAATTTGGGCTTTAGGCTTAATATCATAATCGCTACCAGCTTTCCTAAACTCCTCTCCTCCATAATTTAATCCACTGGGGACTAAACCACTTGCTGGAATTGCTCCATCCATAGTTACTGTATTCACAATTGCCTCTCTATCTATGGCTATTGTTAAGGCCTTTCTTACTGTTTCATTATCAAAGGGGGCCACATTATTATTGAATACATAATAATATAAACCTAATCCTGGTAAAATATGAAACTCATCACTTTCCGACATTAACCTTGGGATTTCAGCAACTGGAACTGTATCTGTACCATCTAAATCCCCCGCTTCGAATCCTGCTAATGCAGTGGATTCTTCATCAATAAAAGTTCCCACAAATTTTTCAAGTTTAACATTGTCTGCGTCCCAATAATGGGGATTTTTTAGTAAAATAGCCTTTTCATTATGCTTCCATTGTTTTACATAAAATGGACCATTACCTACCATTCCGTCATCACATATTCCCCATCCCTCTGGATCTTGACTCACTACATCTTCCCTAACTGGAAAAGTTGTAACAAATGTTAGTAATGATAAGAAGTAGTTTACAGGTTCATTAAGGGTTATCTTTAAAGTATTATCATCTATAGCTTTTACTCCCACTTCATCTAAATCTATTTCACCTTTATTGGCTGCCTCAGCATTTTTTATAGGATATAAGAAATATGCATAATCAGCAGCGGTATCTGGTTTTAGTACTCTTTTCATTGAGTATTCAAAATCCTTGGCTGTAACAGGCTTACCATCGGACCACTTTGCATTTTTTCTTAGATAAAAGGTATACTCATTACCATTTTCATTTACATCCCATTTTTCCGCTACTCCTGGCCCTATGGTACCATCTTTTTCAACCCTTGTTAGGCCTTCACAAGTGTTATTAAGAATATTAATACCAACAGTTTCTGTAGCTTTTCCCGGGTCTAAAGTTTCCGGTTCAGCTCCCATATTATAAGTAAATACTTGAGAAACTTCTGTTTCCTTCTTTTCCTCTTTTTCTTCTGTTTTTTCTTCTTTTTCCTCTTTAACATCCTTTTCCGCTACATCCTCTTTCTTAGTATCATCAGTTGAGGTGTCATCATCATTACCACAACCGACAAATCCGGTCATAATTAACATCATAACCAACATTATTGATATTACTCTTTTTAACATAAATATCCCCCTTTTTTATATTTTTTTATAAAATTTTAATTACTTAGACATATTACCAATATATCTGTCTTTCTAACTACTAGACTTTAGTAAGTGACAGGCTACAAAATGTTCTTCATCAACATCATTTAGTTTTGGTTCCTTCTCTTTACATATATCCATAGCATATTTACATCTTGTTCTAAATCTACAACCAGCCGGTGGGTTAATAGGGCTTGGTACCTCCCCTTCTAAAACTACCGTTTGACGTTTCTCTGTAACATCTGGATCTGGGATAGGTATAGCAGATAATAATGCCTTAGTATAAGGGTGTTTAGGCTTATTATAAAGTTCTTTACTAGATGCTATTTCTACAATTTTACCAAGATACATAACCCCTATTCTATCTGAAATATGCTTAACCATAGATAAGTCGTGGGCAATAAAAAGATAAGTAAGCCCCATATCCTTTTGAAGATCTTCAAGCATATTGACCACTTGAGCCTGTATGGATACATCTAATGCTGATATTGGTTCATCACAGACAATAAAACTAGGTTCAACTGCCAATGCTCTAGCTATTCCTATACGCTGTCTTTGTCCACCACTAAATTCATGGGGAAATCTATTTGAGTGCTCTTTTTTTAATCCTACTTTATTTAAAAGTTCATAGATTATCTCTTGTCTTTCACTTTCATTGCCAATATTATGTATATCCAGTGGTTCTCCTATAATATCTCTAACAGTCATCCTAGAGTTTAAGGAAGCATATGGATCTTGAAAAATCATTTGTATTTCTTTTCTGATATTTTTTAAACTTCGCTCCTTTACCCTACCAATTTCCTTGCCCCTAAAGTAAATTTCCCCACTTGTTATATCATATAGTCTTGTAATACATCTTCCTGTAGTTGTTTTTCCACACCCTGATTCTCCAACTAAACCAAAGGTTTCTCCCTTTCTAATATAAAAACTCACATCATCCACCGCTTTAGTATAAACGGTGTTTTTTCCGAAAAACCCTTTTTTTACGGAAAAATATTTCTTTAGATTCTTTACTTCAACTAAAATATCCTTTGTTTTTTCTTCCATCATATTGCCCCCTTTTGAACACCTATTTTAATATCAACTTTAGGTGCTTCTCTATGGAGTAGCCAGCACATTGCCTTATGTTTTTCATCTATGTTAAAATATGGAGACAATCTTTCTTTACATATTCTCATAGCATGGGGACACCTATCAGCAAAGGGGCATCCCTTTGATGGATGGATTGAATCAGGAGGAGAACCTGGTATAGGTATAAGTCTTTTCTTTTCCCCTAAATCCAGCCTAGGTATGGATTTTAATAATCCCACAGTATAAGGGTGTTTGGGATTATAAAATATATCCCTAGATGTTCCCTGTTCCATAATAAGTCCACCATACATAACTACAATCCTTGAACATACATCGGCAACTACACCTAGGTCATGGGTTATAACTATAATAGATGTATCTATTTTCTCTTTTAAGTCCTTCATTAACTTTAATATCTGATCCTGTATAGTTACATCTAAAGCTGTAGTTGGTTCATCTGCTATAAGTAAGTCAGGCTCACAAGAAAGGGCTATTGCTATCATTACCCTCTGTCTCATGCCCCCACTGAATTCATAGGGATAATTGTTAATTCTCTTTTCTGGTGATGGTATTCCCACCAGTTTTAACATATTTATTGCCTTTTTTCTAGCTTGTTTTTTATTTAATTTTTGATGTCTTATTATAGCCTCCACAATCTGATTTCCAACTGTATATACAGGATTAAGGGATGTCATAGGATCTTGAAATATCATAGCTATTTGATTGCCTCTTATTTTTAACATTTCTCTATTTGATTTTTTAACTATATCTTGCTCCTTAAATAATATCTCTCCATCTACTATTTTACCTGGATGCTGCAATAGCTTCATTATGGATAATGAGGTAACACTTTTACCACTACCAGATTCCCCTACTATTCCTATTGCTTCCCCTTTATTAACTTCAAAACTAACTCCTCTAACCGCCTGAGCCTCTCCTAAATGTGTGAAAAAAGAAGTTTTTAATTTTTTTACTTCCAATAATGTTTCTGCCATTATCTACACCCCTTTTCTATTTACGTAACCGTGGGTCTAAAGCATCCCTTAACCCATCTCCTAAGAAGTTAAATGCAAGCATGGTTATACAAATCGCAATAGCTGGAGAAAATAACTGGTATGGATAAGATCTTAAAGAAGCCAACGCATCATTTGCTAAAGTACCCCAGGAAGCCTTTGGTGCCGAAACTCCCAATCCTATGAAACTTAAAAATGCCTCTACAAATATTGCCCTTGGAATCATCATAGTCATAGAAACAATTATGGGACCCATGGCATTTGGTAATAGGTGTCTAAGTAATATTCTAAAGTGGCTTGCTCCTATTACTCTAGCGGACATAACATACTCTTCTTCCTTCAAACTCAACACTTGACCTCTAACTATCCTAGCCATTTGAACCCAATAAACCGACCCTAAAGCTATAATTATTGGTTTTAACCCTGAGCCTAAAACCACCATTAACAGAATTACATAAAGCATAAGGGGAACCGTACTTATAATATCAACAATACGCATCATAATATTATCTACTTTACCACCGGCATAGCCTGATATTCCTCCATATAATATTCCTATAAAAAAGTTAACAATAGTTGCAATAAAAGCTATAAGTAATGAAATTCTAGCTCCATAAATAACCCTTACTAAAACATCCCTGCCAAGGTCATCGGAACCTAGATAGTAGGTTTTATTCCATACCTTTTTATAATATGGAAATTGGTCCCCACTTTCATTTAAAAGATCGAATGGCTTTTTACTAAAATCAACAATAACTTTCTCACCATTTATCTCATATACCTTATTTTTCTTTATTACATCTTGTTTTATTGGATCTAGTAACTTTAAAACTTTCCCATCTTTAGATGTAATATATAATTTAAGTCCACTGGCTAAGTGCACATATGTATTATCTGATATTTTATGTAATCCCAATCTAGGGCTCAAACTGGCAAACCTTAAATTTTGATCAGAATAGCTATAGGGCGAGAAGAGAGGGCCAAATATGGCTATCAAAATTAATAAAACAACTACCCCTAACCCTATCATTGCTAGTTTATTTTTCTTTAGTCGTCTCCATGAATCTTGAAAATAAGTAAGGCTTTTTCTATTTATTGCTTCATTATCCTTATCTTCTTCATCAATTCTTTCCCACATTTCCTTTGATATGATTTCATCATTATTTTTTAAGTCTTCCATATGTTTTCCCCCTCTCTACTTGTCAAATTTAATTCTTGGGTCTACTAATACATAAATAACATCCACTATAAACACCATAATTACTAAAAATGCTGCATAGAATACTGTTATTCCCATAATGGTGGTATAATCTCTATTTGTTATACTTTGAACAAAGTGTCTTCCCATTCCCGGTAATGCGAAAATCCTCTCTATTACAAATGATCCCGTTAAGATAGCTGCCACCATTGGTCCTACATAGGTTACAACCGGTAAGATGGAGTTTCTTAGTGCATGTTTAAATATAACGATTCTTTCTGGTATTCCCTTTGCCCTCACCGTTCTTATATAATCCTGCTGCATAGTCTCTAACATACTTGAGCGTGTGAGTCTTGTTATAAAAGATAGAGAGTAACCCGATAGTGCTATTACTGGCAATATGTATCCTGTCCAATCATCTATACCAAAGGTAGGAAATAATCCTAACTTAAGTGAAAAGAAATAAATCAATATAGTCGCTAACACAAATGCAGGTATTGTTATTCCTAATGTTGCTAAGAACATAACTGTATAATCCTGCCAGCTATTTTGTTTTAATGCCGATAATATTCCAAAGGGAATTCCTACTATTAATGTTAATAATACAGAGAGCCCCCCTATCTTTGCAGATGTTGGAAATCCATCTTTTATAAGCTTATTTACCGACATACCTTCATATTGAAATGACGGTCCCAAATCAAATGTTGCAATTCCCTTTAGATAATCAATATATTGTATAGGTAGTGGATCATTTAAGTTGTATTTTTCTTCCAGTGCTTCTTCTATAGCTGGAGGTACCTTTTTCTCCTTTGTAAAAGGTCCCCCAGGTATAGAATGCATTAATATAAATGTAAATGTTGTTACTAAAATGATAGTTATGAGCATTGATATTAACCTTTTAAAAATAAACCTTCCCAACTCTTCCACCTCTTTCATAGTTCCATTTGAGTACCTAAATCTCTAACCTTTAAACCCCTCCCTCCAAAGATTAAACTAAAAATGAGTATTTTGTTTCTCTTTTATGTTTATTCAGAAAATTCAGTTATTATGTTTTCATATACCTAATTTATTTTTATTTATTTTATAAAGTATTAAATTATCGTTTGTCTAGATATTATTAAGATTTTTTAAGAATTTAAGTTAAAGCTTGTACTTTTTTTATAAAAAACAAAAGCGCCGTCGGCGCTTCTTTGTTCTGCCCAGAGTTCAATGTACAGAGAGCAGAGAATTGGTGAGTCCATAAGTTTATGTAGGGCTTCAATATATTGAAGCCCTTAAGTCTTCTTCTAGAAGACCTATCATGCCATAAACTGTATTTTTCAACAAGCTGTGGGATTACGAACCCCCCCAGCAACTAAATTTTATTATTGTTATACATTATATAGCCTCATATCATTTTATTATATCCACTTATTGTATAAGTTTTGCTCTTTTCTTTTTAATCTCTGCTATAATCCATATTATTAATGGTAAAAATATTTGAAATGGAAGATGATAATAAGGCCACACTTCTCTATTAAACTCATAATAATACATTACACTCTTATATTGAATATGGGATAGATTGGTTACTAATAATGCTATGGGAATTATTATAATCTTATAATCTTTAAAATTAAATATTTTTCCAACACCTTTACATGCACTAACTATTAGTATTGATATTTTAATAAATCCTCCTAAAAAAAATATAATAATTATTCCTAATTCTATTCTTTGTCCCAAGTTAGATATATTTATTCCTGCAATGGTAGTATATAAAGGATAATAATAGCTCTCTGTTACATTTAAACCCCAAACTAAAATATTATTTGTAGAAAGTATGGCTAGATATCCTATTCCTATTAACATTCCTAAAATATATATTTTATAAGGAGAAGTTTTTTTACTAAATGTTGAAAAAGTCATAGTAAAAATCACGATTTGCATAATAGGAAAAGCCAATACACTAAGGGTTCCCATAAAAACAGGTTTAGCACCTTCATAAAGTATTGGTTTAAGCTTTTCAATATCCATCTCAGGTATTAAAAATACTACTATAGCAACTAAATAAATAAGTAGTACTATAAGAAAGAGTCTACTACTTCTCCCTAAAACTTCTATTCCCTTCTTAGCTCCTAAAATACATAGTATTATCAAAGATAACTTAGTAATTATTTGGGGAGTCTCTGGAAAACTAATTAAGTTTATAAATTGACTATATATAACAACTATATCTCCAGCTATAAAAATGGAAATCCATATATATATTAATATAATTATTTTAGATATTATACTGCCAAAACAAATTTCAATAATATCTAAAAAGTTTTTACCTGGAAATATACAATGAAGCCTTGCATATACTAGCATTAATGGAAATCCGGTCAATATAGCTAGTATATATGCTAACCAAACATTTCTATCCGCTGACAATGCTTGAGCAAATATTGAAGATCCTCCAACTATAAATAATACTAAAAGAGATATCCCTTGTTTTTCTGAAATAACTTCTTTATTCAAAATATCTTCCTCCTAGGGCTATTTCCATTAGTATTTGATATAAACTATTAAATATTCCCCAAAAAAAGAACAAAGGCGCCGTTGGCGCTTCTTTGTTCTGTGCAGGGTGCAAGGTGCAGAGATCAGGGAATTGGTGAGTCCATAAATTTATGTAGGCTTAAATATATTAAAGCCCTTAGGTTTTCTTCTTGAAGACCTATTATGCCAAAGAATGTTAAAATCTTTACGACCTTTATATACCTTCATATTACTCTATTACCTCAGCTATATATTTTTTCTTTGTTATAAAGTAAAATACCATTTGAAACAAGAAATATATTGCTACAACAATTATAGAGTTTAAGATTAATTCACTGTATATAGATATATCCATCATCATTATAGCTATATATCCTATACCGATAAAACTTCCCATGATCAATGGAATAAAAAACATAACCTTTAGTTCCTTCGATATTATTTTTTTCATTTCAATGTCTGTTATACCTACTTTCAGCAATTTTCTATATCTTTTTTTTCCTATTTCTATATCATTATATATTTTAAAATATAAAACTACTCCACTGGAAATAAAAAATAGTAACCCTATAAATATCATAATAAATAGATAAAAACCATTTTCTTTAAGCATAGCATTGTATTCCACTACTTTCGAAACAAAATTTAGTCTTAATTTCCAAGCATATCGTAATTGATATTTATCTTTATCCGTTGATATATTATTTACTTTGAGTATTTTTTCTAAAAGTTTATCATGGATACTTTCTGTCTTTTTCCAGTCTTTAAAATTAAACAAATGAAATTCCCCTACTTTCGACTTACTTATATCCTTTAATACTCTTTGATAATCCTGGTTATCTATTATTATAAAGTGGGTGCTATCTGCCGATTTATTTATAAATGCTCCAGACCCCTCACCTTGTAATTGAAAGTCATATGCTTTACCACTAGCTTCATCAGATACCTTTATAGATTTTTCATTTTCAGATAGTGACATAACCTCATCACTAGTCTTCCATAAAATAGCTTTACCTCTACTTACATCTATATCTACTTCTAATATCTCCTTTAGTATTTGATCCGATATTATTGGAATAAATCTAGTCCACCATCTGTATTGACCCTTCTGTCTTGTGGCTATTTTCATTTGCAAAAATTCCATATGTTTTTTTTCAGTAAGCTTTGTATCTCCACTTTTTAATATTTTATCTAGCTCAGCACTAGGGATATTATTTCTAGTATTTGTTTCAATATACATCATGTCATAGGGTTGTTCAGCCTTAATCATATCTGGAATTCCCATATAGACCCCATAACATAACCCTATAAAAAATACTACTGTTGCACTTAATACCGTTATAGTATAAAGTATATTTTTGTATTGCCTAAATCTATAACTTATATCCGTTAAGCCTATTATATTTCTAAAATATATTTCTTTATTCTTTTTTGTAAAGTATATTAATATATTTCCAAACTGAGATATGGTTAAATATAATCCTACTAAGCACATTATTATATATAAAGATACCATCCCCCCTGTCCTTTTAGATATTTTTCCTGTAAATGTAAAGTACATTAATAAAAAAGATAATATTAACAATATAAGTCCTAAAATCCCTAACAAAGGACGATAACCTTTATATATATCACCTTTTCGTGATACTTTTATAATATCGGTTATTTCTAGTTTTCCTATATAAAATTTAGTTAATATTAGTATTATCAATAAAGATACCAAAAAAACTCCACTGGTTAATATATAGCTTTTATAGCTTAAGGCATAGCCCTCTATGCCTATATTTAATATTCTTACTATTATCATAAAAAATACCCTTGAAAACACAGTAGCTATTAATAATCCAACTATAAGGGATATTATGACTATCAAACTATTTTCAACCCTTATTATCCTATTTATATCCTTTTTAGTCATTCCCAATGTTAAAAATAATCCGAATTCTTTTCCCCTAGACTTTGTAAAAGAAATATATGAATAACTTATAAAAACAAAAGAAAATACAACAAGGGCACCAAAAATCATATTTATCATACCTTCAATTGGAGTGTGCTTAACCGCCCTCTCTATTTCTTTATTGTAAAGTAAGGTACTATAGATAAATAATACTGTTATAGAAAATAAACTACATCCTATATATGATATATATCTTTTGACATTAAATTTAAAATTTTTAATTGCTATATCTTTAAATGTCATCTTCTATCACCACCCATTACTGCAAGGCAGTCTAATATCCTATCAAAAAATTCTTTTCTATTTTTCTTTTTCATTATTTCCATATGTATTTTTCCATCTTTTATAAATATTACTCTATGACAAAAACTCGCTGCAAAGGCATCATGGGTAACCATGAGTATAGTACTTCCCCGACCTTCATTCATTCTCTTTAGATTATCCATTACATTATTAGATGACTTTGAATCAAGATTACCTGTTGGTTCATCTGCAAGGACAATAACTGGATCATTTATAAGGGCTCTACAGATTGCTGTCCTTTGCTGCTGTCCCCCAGATATATTATAGGGATATTTATCACCTATATCATATATATCAAAGAACTCCATAATAACCTTTGATTTATTTTCCATTTTACTAGACCTATTACCATCTAAAATCATAGGTAACATAACATTTTCTTTTACAGTTAAACTATCTAAAAGGTTGAAATCTTGAAAAATATACCCAATATTTTCTCTCCTAAATAAAGCTAGGGAGTTTTTATTTAAATCATCTATATTTTTACCATTTATTTTTACTTCACCGGATGTAGCTTTATCTATCCCTCCCAATATATTTAGAAGTGTAGTCTTACCACTTCCCGATGGTCCCATAACCCCCACAAATTCTCCCCTTTTCACCTTTATATTAACCCCATTTAGAGCATTTGTAGTATTACTTTCATTTTTGCCTCCATATACCTTTATAAGACCTTTTGTTTCTAAAACCATAATCTCTAACCTCCCATCTTATTATTTATTTTTATTTTATATCCATTAGGAATTGTTAGAAATCTAATTATCTTACAACTGCATTACATTTTTGAAAGGTATCTTATCTTTACCGTGGTACCTTCACCTTCTTTAGAATCTATAGTAAGTTCTTGACCTAATTTATCTGCTATAACACTACATATATACAGCCCTATTCCTGAAGAGTTCTTATATTTTCGTCCATTTTCTCCTGTAAAAAATGGTTCAAACACTCTATCGAGGTCATAAAATGGTATACCAATACCTTGATCTTCAATGGAGAAATATATATACTTGTCTTTTTTTTCTATATCAAAAAATATATTTTTACCCTTTTCTCCTCTACTGTATTTTATCCCATTAGAAATGATTTGCTTTAACATAAATTGATTCCATTTTTTATCAGTTAATATATATACATCTTCTTTACTAAATAATATTTTAGGATAAACCTTACTATAAATAAAATTACTTCTTTCATCATTAATAACTTGTTTTAGTGAATCATATAAGTTTACTACCTCTGGAGTATAGTCAGTGCTAAAATCTTCAATTCTTATAAGGTTTAAGATCTGTTCTAGATTATCATTTAGTCTACTATTTTCCCTTTTGAATTCCATAATCAGTTCATCATCATAATCTTTTTTATCTTCTATCTTTTGAATTATTAAACCTATTACAGATAAAGGAGTCTTCATATTATGAACCCACTGGGAGAAAAATTTAGTACTATCCTTCATTTGATTTTTTAATTTATATATTTTTTTATTATATTGACTATGAATAGCGGTTATTACCCTTAGTACTTCTTCCCTTTCATATGTATCTACTTCTATACCATAATTGGGATTGTCTATAGATTTTCTAATACTTTTATTAAACTTTATATATCTATAAAGGGGTATTGATATAAATAGAAAGTATATAAAAAAAGAAACAATTAATGGATATTTAATAGGAACCTTTCCATCGGTATACAAGTAAAAAAATAATATTATGATAAATGTATTTGAAAAGTATAATAATGTCTTTGCTATATTATCTTTTAAATATTTTTTTATAATATTCTTCATAAAATCATCCTATCATATTAGAATCCAAACTATATCCAATACCCCGTTTAGTTTTTATTGCCCCTTTTATACCTATCTCCTTTAATCGATTCCTCACCCTAGTAACATTTACATTTAATGTATTGTCCTCAACAAATAACTCGTTATCCCATAATACCTCTAAAAGCTCTTCTCTAGTTACTACATTATCCTTATTCTCCATAAGTTTTTTTAACAATTTAAACTCATTTTTAGTTAATGCTATATTCTTTCTATCAAAATACATATTAAAGTTTCTATCATTTAGATACAAACCATTTATCTTTAAAGTATTTTCATCTTTTAGCATCCTATAATTTCGTCTTATATTAGCCTTTAACTTGGCTAATAGCAACTGAAAGCTAAAGGGCTTTGTTATATAATCATCTGCCCCAAACTCCATACCCATGACCTGTTCTACCTCTGAAGTTCTAGCAGAAATTATGATTATAGGTACATTTGATCTTTTTCTTAAAATCTTACAAATATAAAAACCATCATAATAGGGAAGATTTATATCAAGAAGAACTAAATGGGGTTTAACCCTATCAAATTCAGCCTCTATATCTTTGAAATCCTCCACTGTAAATACCTCATAACTATATTTTTCTAAAAAATCTTTCACATGCTTGACTAATCCTTCATCATCTTCAACTAAAAATATCTTATACATAATACCACCTCAAGAAATTTTTTAATCCTTTGGTTTATTATATCATTTATTTATATAGAGTAGGAGGTAGATAATTAATTTATCTACCGGCCTCTCACACCACCGTACGTACCGTTCGGTATACGGCGGTTCACTAAGACAATCTGAATTTTTCATACTGTGAAGATAAACTTGTAAAG
>NZ_JBAKFX010000030.1:0-48587 GCF_037577855.1 Dethiothermospora halolimnae
GGTTAGACATTATACTTCTTTTCAAAATTAGTTAACATCTTATCTCATATTTATACGACGCTAGTCGCTTTTAAAAATTTTCGGATGAAAGTTTTGGTTTGAATAAATCTTCATGCGATTCCCGTGAAATCTTACTTACTAATATTGACTTTATGTATATTTCAAATATAGGATATATAGGTGATAAGCTTCATATCCAAACAAAATGGGTAGGGAATGGCAAGGATGATCATGGATATTTTTATTTTACTGATACAGAAAATAATAAGTTAGATATCAATCCATCAACCGTTCATTTTGGAATAGATGAATCGGGAAATACAAAAGATAGGGGAGAATATATTGAGTATTTCTTTGATTTGAAAGATATTGATACTAAAGAAGCTTTATTAAAGGGATATTTTGTATCCAGTGATGAATATATAAAAGGGGATTGGAAAGTTAAGTTTAAGCTTCAATCTGTGAAAGAACAAAAAGAAGCTAGGTGTAAATTGGATTTTGGAACATGGAAAGGAAATCATATTTATGCTTCACAATTAGGAGTTACACTACTAGGAACAGGAGAATATGATGGAAATCAGCTTAAAATTCATATTAATATGATAGATGGAACTACAAGGGATGTAGACTTTGCTACTTCTTTTGATAAGGAAGGGAAAATATACCTTAAGTATCTCACTAAGTTGCCAGTTGATAGTACAATGATAGAATCTTTAAGTATAAATGGAAAACAAGTTAAATTAAGATGAAATCTAAAGACATAAAGTAAGAGTTGTATCCAAATTAAACCGGTTGGAATGAAAATTCATTTTAACCGGCACTTTTTTTGCTCTAAAAACCTATTAACAATAAAAATATACTATAAAACAATAAAAGTTTATTGTAAAACGATAAAAAATCTGTTAGAATTAAATAAAAATACTTAGAACTTATGAGGTGAATTTATGTATGATATTGTTATTGTAGGGGCAGGTCCCGCAGGATCTAATCTTGCACGATTGATTGGAGATAAATACAAGGTTTTGTTAATAGATAAACGGGATTTAGAAGATGATAATCCTAAAAACTTATCAAATAAATGTTGCGGAGGCTTACTGGCACCGGATGCTCAAAAGATGATCGCAAAGTTAGGTCTAGGGATACCTAAAGATATTTTGGTTAATCCTCAACTTTTTGCTGTAAGGACCATTGATTTAACTAATAATCTAGAAAGGTTATATCAGAGATTCTATTTTAATATGGATAGGGAAAAATTTGATAGATGGTTAGTTTCATTAATTCCAGCTAAAGTTGATAAAAGCTTTAACTCTCTTTTTAAAGGTTTCAATGAAATACCAGAAGGATATGAAATTAGATATACTTGTAATGGCCAGGGGAAATCTGCAAAGACAAGGATTATTGTAGGTGCTGATGGGGCCTATTCGAGAGTAAGAAAGTTTATTAATAAAGATATAGATACTCCTAAAAAGTATATCTCAATTCAAGAATGGTTTGAATGTTCATGTCATATACCTTATTTTACAGCAATTTTTGATGAAGAAATAAGTGATTTCTACTCTTGGATAATACCAAAGGAGAATTATCTATTATTGGGATCGGCCCTTAGACCTAAAAATGACACTAGAGAAAAGTACGATATGTTGAAAAGAAAACTAACACAGCTAGGTTTTAACTTTGATAATAAAATAAAAACAGAAGGTGCGTATATCTATAGACCTAAGAAATTATCACAGTTTTATCCAGGGAGGGATAGTATAGCTCTAGTTGGAGAAGCCGCAGGGGCTATTAGCCCTAGTTCTGCAGAAGGAATCAGCTATGCATTTAAGAGTTCTTTATATTTAGCTCAGAGTCTTGAAGAAGGCATAAATGGATTTTTAGAAAAATATAAATACAAGATAAAAAAGATAAAGTTAAATTTACTAATTAAAAATTTAAAATCCCCAGCCATGTATAATCCATTGCTTAGGAAGTTCGCTATGAAATCAGGTTTACAGAGTATTAAATAAATTAGGGAATAGAGCTAAGTTTTTAGCAGGATAATATATTGAAGTGAAAATATGTCTTACTATGGCAAGGGTAGATTATAGAGAAAGTAGGATTGGAACAATGGAGTGGAAACTTATTGAAATAAATGATATCTAAAAGGAAGTCAAAATGACTTCCTCTTAGTTCTTATATTCTTCCACTCCATCTAAGCTTTAGCAATTATCCTTGTTAAGTTTATCATTATAATCCAAGCAACATGAATTAAAATAGAGAGGATCCACATATTTACCACAGGGGTAGTATTTCCCCATAACTTCCGGAGGAACGATTTCGCCTTCAGGTATATTTTTTGCTGAATAAGGAAAGCCTTGAGACACTTGATTGTTTCTATAGAAAAGTGTAAGTGGAACTAATGGTAGATTACTGGCATCAATCCAATTAAAACCATTTTCCGGTGTCACATAGGATGGACGTGATGCTCCAAAACTTATAACAAGATTAACATATCCTTTTTTATCTACAATAGTCTGAAAATCACTAAGGGTGTAAAGTCCCAATAATCCCACTCTTGTTATAAAAGACATACTCCAATACCTCATGTTCTCATTGCCTAAGATTCCAATATTGTGATAGGTGTCGGGAAATGTGGGGGCTTTCCATCGAATAAATAACAACTTACCAGGATCTCTTTTTATTTGCTCTGAAACTATATAGACCGTATTTAAATCAGGTTGTAAAATTCTTGTTGCGATGACACCTATACGGCTCCAGGTTAAATCACAGTTTTGTCCAACTATATCACTGCAATGATGGATTGAAGTTTTTTTGTTTAAAATACTTATCGAGTTTAATGGATTTTCTGGCAATTCGTTTTTTTGGAAAACCCTAGCTAGTTTTGTTTTTCTGTAATCCCTTTCTACAGCACAATAAGTGATCTTAGGAAGTTCTACACCGCCTGTTTTGTCATAGCCGAGGCTTGGGACGTAAATTCGAAGCCCAATGAGTCCGAATCTATTTGGGGAACCATCTTTTAAATTTCCTGCATAAAAGGTATTATTACCTGCTTCTGGAACAAAGTGTTCTGAACCCTGTGGTGGAGCAGTAGGACGGATTTTTATAGTGTAATTGCGATTGTTTGCATTCCAATTGGCACCAGGTAAAAAAGGATTGGTACTCCCAGGGTCTGGAATTAATGCTTGATCGGGGGCGGTAGCTATAACAGTATCAATTTGTCCAATTAAAGTAAAAGACATATATCTTGCATAGGAGAACTGTCCTTTAATAACAATCTCAGTATCAGGATTCACTTCATATGGAAAAACATAATAACTAGCATTGAAGTCTCCCAACATCAATAAAGAGTCACTGGGTTGTTGAATCCATTTTTGCATAAGAAACACTCCTTGAAATAATTTTTTTGTTTTATAATATGCAAAGGTTAAAAGGTTGTGAATAAAGGGTAAGATGTCATTGAAGACAAGTTTGAGCTCTGTATATGGTGGGATTATGAGATAAAGAAATCTAGTTTATAGTCATACTGATGACAATCAGCCAAAATCAAAACCTACTGAATCTTTCAGTAGGTTTTGATTTTTATGCTAGTTTTTTTATTGGGTTACAGATTATAATTATTATACTGGTAGTTTAGCAGTCAAAGAGGTATGGGTAAATATAATAACCAAGAATACCCCATACTAACAAAAATAAAATAATTTCGTCATTTCTACATGTATCAAATCCAAATCCCATGATTTCACCTCACTTTATTGTTGGGTCATATTATTCTCTTAATTTAGTATATTCAATACTCAATAATAAGTGATAAGTTAATAGATATAATTTTTTAGTTATATTAAATAGCTAAATGCTAAAAATATATAAGTAGATATTATATTTACAAAAATTTTATTAGACAAATAAAATTAATAAAGCAATTTATAATTATATTTGGAGGGAAAAAATTGAAAGCTATAACTTATCAGGGAATGAAAAATGTCAAAGTTAAAGATGTAAGAGACCCTAAAATCGAGAACCCAGATGATATTATTATTAAGGTAACTTCAACTGCAATATGTGGTTCAGATTTACATTTAATACATGGGATGATACCGAATACACCAAAGGATTATATTATTGGTCATGAGACAATGGGTATCGTTGAAGAAATAGGGAAAGATGTTAAGAAGGTAAAAAAAGGTGATAGAGTTATAGTGCCTTTTCCAATTTCATGTGGACATTGTTGGTACTGTGAACATGATCTATGGAGTCAATGCGATAACTCAAATCCCAATGGAGAAGCAGGTGCTATCTTTGGATATAGTGAAACATTAGGAGGATATGATGGTGGTCAAGCAGAGTATTTAAGGGTGCCATATGCTAATGTAGGTCCAACTATTGTTCCAGAAGAGTTGACGGATGAACAGGTATTATTTTTAACAGACATACTACCTACAGCCTATTGGGGAGTTGAAAATGGAGGTGTTAGAATAGGAGATACTGTAGTAGTTTTAGGATGTGGTCCAGTGGGATTATTAGCCCAAAAATGGGCCGCCTATATGGGAGCAAGTAGAATAATAGCAGTTGATAGAGTCGAGTATAGATTAAAACATGCCAAACAATTTAATGATGTAGAAATAATAAACTTTGAAGATTATGATAATACAGGTGAGTATATTAAGGATATAACAGATGGAGGGGCAGATGTAGTTATCGATTGCGTTGGAATGGATGGGAAAATGACAGGTGTAGAAAAGGTAGAGACATTACTTAAACTTCAAGGAGGATCTAAATCAGCTATAGAAATAGCCACTCAAGCAGTAAGGAAAGGTGGTACAGTTTCTATTGTAGGAGTGTATGGAGCAAGATATAATGCCTTTCCATTAGGTGATTTTTTTGCTAGAAATATTACACTGAAAATGGGACAATGTCCAGTCCATTCATATGTAGATCCTATATTAGATATCATAAAATCTAAAAAGATTGATCCAACAGATATTATCACACATAAATTACCTCTAAATAAAGGGGAACATGCTTATAAAATATTTGATGAGAAGAAGGATGATTGTATAAAAGTAATTCTTAAGCCTTAACTATTTAAAATAACTGTCTATTATTTTTATAAAAATAATAGACAGTTATTTTAAATTAGAGAAGTTTTTTTACGATTGTTTAACGATAACTAATAAGATGTATATATTGCTATTAAGAAATTTTTGTGATACATTATTTACATAAAAATTAAAAAAATATATAATGAGGTAATTTTTAATAAAAAATTGATTATAAGGGCGCCTAAGAGAGAGTGGTGGTTATCTAATCTTTTGCTGATATCATCAAAAGACTAGATAACCAAAGCCAATGGACGAAATTATAGCTATATAAAGTGTTATACCCTTTCGTAAGTAGTTTGAGAGATGAGCATACCGAAATGTTAGGTTATATTGTATAAAGGTATGCGAAGGTATAGAAAGGATAAATAATATTTAATTATTATATTAATAATCTAAAGGAGTGAAAAATAATGAGTATAGTTGTTACACCTAATTTTCATTTTAAGGGAAATTGTTCTGAAGCGATTGAATTATATAAAAAGGTGTTTAATGCCAAAATACTTTGTTTATTTAAAAATGAAGATGCCAATCCCCTTGATTATATTTCTGATATAAATCAATCCTCACTTGTATATCATGCAGAAATGATTATTGGTAAAACAAGGATCATGATGTCAGATATAGTTGAAGATCACAAGCATAAAGAAGGAAATTCCATTTCACTTGTGATTACATTTGATACAGCAAAGGATGTTAAGAAAGCATACGAAATTTTAATAAAAGAGGGAAATGTATTATCGCCTATGCAAAGTACTACATATTCATCATGCTTTGTATCACTTATTGATAAATTCGGCATGAGATGGGAGCTAATGACGGAACAAACAGAAGTATGATTAGCTTTAAAAAATTATAATATACTTCAAAGAAGAACGTGCTAATATTTTTACGTTCCTCAACTTAAAACATTATAATTATAGTCTAATTATGGTATAATTATTAATATAAAAATTACAAAATTTATATTTGGAGGAGATATTATGAAAAGAACCTGTTATATGCTGGCAACTATACTTATCATTAATTTAATACCCTATAGCGTTTTTGCAGATAAGGACGAAACGTCTGATAAGATCTTTGAAAAAAGTGAATTTATTGAATTATATACAAGTATATATGATAGTGTAATGGATATATTAAATTCTTCTATGAAAGACACAGAGAAAGAAGAAAAACTTGAAAATTTATTTAATAAATATAAACTAAATGAAGATGAGACGGAACTTCCAAAGTTTTTAATTGATATTGGCAGTTATAAACATAGAGAGCGATTGATGCACATCATTACGGATGAGTTGGTAAATACTATAGAAATAAAAATAGAAGATATATGTTTTAAAGAGAAGAATCCGACAAATAGAATTAATAAAATAGAGGATTTACTAAAATTCTATAAGCTTGATGATGAAATTAGCAAGTATGAAATAATGAAGCTAGATAATAGGTTTGATTCTATAGATATATATGAACAGATATCGGATATAATAGAAAAATATAATGTTAAAAAGCAGTTAGCTTTCTCTATTAATAATGTGGTGGATAGAATAGATAATTCTCAAGATTATGACCATATAAAAACAATACTTGATAAATATCTTATGGCTCAAAAACTAGATGCTCTCATAGATTCTAATGATTTAGTAAAAATAATAAAGAAAACAAAAGATAACGATAAAAGGGTAAAGTTATTATTTGATGAAATAATTATAAAGAAAAATGAACAATACTTTAAAGAAAGAGTAGAAAATATCGCATATGAAATTATTGATGAGTTAGATTATAATAAATATTATAATTGTGTAGATAGTATAATTACAATTTTAAAGAATAATGGGATAGGATATGATTGGGATTTAGAGGAAGGTATACTTAATGTTTTTGAATATGCTGACCAAGGGTACAAGACAAAACAAGAAGCAATACAGTCGGAAATTTTTACTAAGCTAAAGTTTTCATACTCCAAAGAAGAGATAAATTCTACATTAGAAGAGATAGTTTCTATACTTGAAGCTGTGGTTGAAGATGAAAATAATTATAAAAGGGTCAGTAGAGAAAATTCCGATGAAATATATGAAGAATTTTTAGATATTGTTTATGAATATAAAATAAAGGATATTAAACAATATGTAATACCTGAAGATATAGCTTATGTTTACTATGAATATGAAGATTTAGGATATGATACTGCTTTAGAGGCCATTGTAAATCACTTAAGAGAAGTGCTAAATAAAAGTGAGTTGGATGATAGTATTTTAAAGATTGTTGAAGAGAGTCAGTATAGTCTACCAGTTATAATTGAAAATTTAACAATTTATTTAAATAATGAAAGTGAATATGAAGAGTACTTAGATACACCGAAAATTACCGAGATAATAAATTCTAAACCAGAAAATATGGATACTATTATAGTAAATCTAATCCTTGACGGTATAATTGAATCTAAGAAAGAAGATATTATTTGGTTTATTGATTTTATGGATGAATTAAGTAATCCAGGTTATAGGGATAAAGAAATAAGAATAGCAGATATTTTAGATGATAATATGTTATATCCTCTTGTCGATGAAGACGAGATTATGGATATATATGCAGAATATAATGATAGTGATATTTCTTTAAAACAAGAGTTATATGATAAATTATTTAAAAAATTAGTTTTGCCTAAAACTAATATAGAAAATACAATCAAGAATAGTATTATAAGAATTATTGAAAAAAAAGATTTTATGAGTAATCAAGATTTAGAACATGAAATAGATAATAGTCTTATGTTTTCAGGGTTAAACACTTATGTGATTCAAAATGACATTAAAAATGCCTATATTTTCCCATTAAAATATGGATATAGCGATAGAGAATCTGGTATTATAAAAATAATTAAAGGTGGTATGAATGAGAAAATATCTTCTGAAATACAGGAGATATTTAATAAAAACTTAAATGAAAAGGAGACGGAAAAGGAAATAAGGATTATTTTAAAGAAAAATTATCTACATTGTAATATGAGTTTTTCTGAAATAAAAGCAAAGTATCTTCAACAGAATTAATAAGTTAATGTTTTAGGGATTTATGCTTTTTATTGCATAGTAACATTTTTGGTTCGTACCCTTTAGTGTAACTTACTTGACAATATGTTATAATTTTAAATATAGGTAAATCACTGAGGAGGTAGCCTTATGGCAGAACAATATACCAAGAATATGATTCGTGAAGTTTTTATAATGATGCTAAATGATCGGCCCCTTAGCAAGATTACAGTTAAGGATATTGCTAAAGAATGTAAGATTAATAGGAATACTTTTTATTATCATTATACAGATATATATGAACTCTTGTCAGAACTTTTTCAACGGGAACTTCAGATAGTTATTGATGAATATAATGACACTCTTTCTTGGGAAGAGAGTTTCCTTGTGGCTGCTAAGTTTACTTTAGAAAATAGAAAGGCTATTTATCATGTGTATAATTCTATGCACAGGGAGGAGTTGGAAAATTATATATATAATACATCAGGAAATATCATGATTCGTTATATAGAAAAAGCAAGCGATGGTATTTCAGCTTCTTCAGGAGATAAAAAACTGATTGCTTCCTTTTATCAGTGTGCCCTTACTGAAATGGTACTACGTTGGATTGCTACTGGAATGAAGGAAGACCCTGATACTATAATTAGACGAATTGGTAAGCTTTTTAATGGTAATATAGCCTTATCTCTTAAGCGAAGTGCTGATTTAGAGGATATCTGGGAGAAAGATCACAGGAGATTTTTTTCTTATTAGACATTTTAATATTGGTATTTAAAAGATAGACAAATAAACTGGAGTGTTTGAAATTCAAACACTCCAGTTTATTTGTCTAATGAAAAATGGATAAAAGGATTATATAATGAAATTAAGGAAATTTTATAAAAGATGTATAACTATAGAGTCAAAGGAGGGATTATTATATATTACACCATATTGGAGTAATATTAGAGTAAAAATAAAAAACTCTAAATATAATAGTTCGATTTTGAATAATAAAAAAAGAGGGGGAAAATAAAATGAAAATAAAGACACATGATGATAGACTTACCCTTACAAACGGAAATTATCATTCTTTGGTAAATACAAGAAAGCCAAAGGGAATTGAGGATAAAAAGGCTTATTTAATTGGTACTGGAATAGGTGCTTTGGCTGCTGGTTGTTTCTTAATCCGTGATGCCCATATGGATGGTAGTAAGATTACTTTTTTAGAACAGTTAGATATTCCTGGAGGATCTTTGGATGGTCAGATTCGTCAAAATAAGGGTTATGTTGCCCGTGGTGGTCGTGAAATGGGACATCATTTTGAGGTTCTATGGGACTTATTTAGTTCTTTACCATCTACAGAGGATCCGAATATGACTGTCTTAGATCATTTCTATTATACAAACTATGATGATCCAAACTTTAGTAATTGCCGTATTACTAAGGATCAAGGTGAACGTTATGATAATGGGAAATTCAATTTAGGTCAAGAATTGGCAAAAGAATTAGTTGCTTTTGTAAATACTCCAGATAAAGACCTTCAAAATAAATCTATTGAAGATATTTTTTCTGAAGAACTATTAGATAGTGACTTTTGGACATATTGGAGAACAATGTTTGCCTTTGAGAACTGGCATAGTGCCCTAGAGATGAAACTATATATGAATCGTTTTATCCATCATGTTGGAGGTTTACCAGATCTTTCAGCTTTACAATTTTCAAGACATGATCAGTATACTTCATTTGTAAAACCTATGGTCAAATATCTAAAAGATCATGGTGCTAAATTTGAGTATGGAGTTACTGTTGATAATGTTGAGTTTTCGATTTCGGATGATAAAAAGGTTGCTAAAAGAATAGAGGCGACGGATAAAGATGGAAATGATGTTTCTATTGATTTAACAGAAAATGACTTAGTATTTATCACCAATGGTTCCATGACTGAAGGTTCTGGATATGGGGATGACAATACACCTGCCACATTTAATAAGGAGCCAGAGGGTTGTTGGAAATTGTGGAGAAATATAGCAGCACAATGCGATGAATTTGGAAATCCCGATAAGTTCTGTGGAGACCCAGAAAAATCTAACTGGGAGTCCTGTACAGTAACTTGTCATGACGAACAGGTTCCTAACTATATTGAAAAGATTACAAAACGTTCTCCATATAATGAAAGTACTGTAACAGGGGGGATAGTTACAGCTCTTGACTCTTCATGGTTAATGAGTTGGACTGTAAACCGACAAGAACAGTATTATGGACAACCTGAAAAGGATGTTGTGGTTTGGGTATATGGTTTGTTTTCCGATGTTCCTGGAGACTACATTAAGAAAACTATGAGGGATTGTACTGGTAAAGAAATTACAAAAGAGTGGTTATATCATATAGGTGTTCCTGAAGGGGAAATAGAGAAGTTAGCGGAAAGCTGTACTGCAATTCCTGTTATGATGCCATTTATCACATCACAATTTATGCCCCGTGAATTTGGAGATCGTCCTTATGTTGTACCCAAAAAGGCAGTAAACTTTGCTTTCCTTGGACAATTTGCTGAAACATTGGATGATCCAGGGAGAGATACTGTATTCACTATAGAGTACTCAGGACGTACAGCAATGGAAGCAGTATATGTATTAACTGGAGTTGAAAGGGGTGTACCTGAAGTATTTGCTTCTAGGTATGACATTCGCTATCTATTAAATGCAAGTAAAGCTTTATTAGATGGGGAAAAACCAGAACTTGATTTATCACTAATGGCTAGACGTAAAATTTCAAAGAAAGTAAAAGGAACAGAAGTTGAAGAGTTGTTAAAAGAATATGGAATTATTTAATGATATTTAGCATTAGATAATTTGATAAAAATCCCGATTTTTAAAAATCGGGATTTGTGTTTATATATCAATTTAATTGAAATGTTCGTCCAAAAATTTCAATGTTGTCTCCCAAGCTTTTTTGTTAGCATTTGCAGCATTTTCTGCTGTGACCGTTGGGTGGTCAATGATAGGAGGTATATTAGGGAGAAAGAAAGTGTGCCCCATATTTCTAAAATTAAGGTGTTTTGATTTATAAGGATTATTATATTCCTCTAAAGTCTGCATCATATCTCTACACATACTTGACGATGGCCAAGTGTTATCTTTTTCTCCAGAAATCATAAGAATAGGACATTCTATAGTTTCAACTGGAACACGGGCTCTCTTTAATTGTCTAGAGGTAGCTGTATTTAATGCAATGTCATGAATTTTACGTATGTCAATTGGATTCATATCTTTTGAAAATTTTGAATCCACTGGGTATTGTATAAAGTCTATTGGAGTGTTTTTATAAGTCCATGAGGATTTCAATTGATGTTTCCCCATTGAAATTCCTTCAAACACATGGGAAGAAGGAACATAAGTAATTATAGAAGCTAAATCCTTAGAAAAATACGAACCAAATAATAATGATAGTTCGCCACCTTTAGAAATTCCCATCATACTTATATTATTTTTGTCAATTGCAGAATTAGTTTTAAGCCAGTCAAGTGCCTTTTTAAAGTATTCTACTTTAATTTCAATGAGTTCACTTGGTAAGTTGTCACTTTCAACATCAAAGTAATTCAAGGCAAGGGCTGCATATCCTTTTGTGCTAAGTAAAGCAGCCATTTGTTCTGTCCAAAAGAGTCCACCAGTAGAGCCTCCAACAATGATTACAGCTGGCAGATTCCTATCTTCTTTAGGTTTAAAGAGTTTTCCTACTATTGGATTTTCAACAATGATTTGTTCCGTATCAGAATTAGTAAAGTTAATCTGTATTTCTTCTTTATCTTTTACTTCATCGTCTATTAACAAATAGAAAATCACCTTATGAGTTTGGGTACTCATTTTAAAAAATATAGGAGGAAAATTAGTATTATTGTCCTTTAGATGCATAGACCATAGTAAACCGTTAGGATCACAGTTGGTGTAAGAGCCTTCTTTAGGTATTGTTTTATCTAAATCAATCTTTCCTTCGTGATCGGCTATAAAGGATGCAAAGGAATACCATGTTCTTTTCATATCGTCTTGCATTTCAGCTTGTATCTGTACCTTTTGGTTAGGTTTCAATCCTGTAACTTCAAGTTTTAGACTTTGGTCGATTAGTTGATTAGTTGAAGATAAAAGTATTTTAGGATTCATCATTAATTTCTCCTTTTATAATTTTATTTAATGGAGGTAAGTGAACCTCAAATGCTTCTTTAGATAATAAGTCTTTTATCTCTTTTAAGAATTTTATGTTTGCTTGTATATGAGTACAACCATTTTTCAGTAGAGCTTTCATGTAATTAGGCAATGTTTTAGATTGTACTTTTTCCTTTTCTGTCTCAGCAGTTTCCCAAATTCTTAGCTCTTTTTCCAAGTTGTTAATGTGAGTGTCAATAGCTTTTATTGCTTTTTCATAGGGTAATTCTCCTAAAAAAGTTACAGCGGTGTATAAAGAATTAGGAAAATTAAGGTCAACTTCACTAAGAGTATCTTCTAGTTTTCTTTCAAAAAAGTCCTTGCCTTTTTCAGTAATTGAATAAATTGTTCGTGAACGATTTCCAACATTTTCAACAGATTGAATCTTTACTAGTCTCTTCTCGTCCATTTTTTTGAGAGCATAGTAAATTGAGCCTACTTTAATACCTGCCCAGCTTTCTGCATGACTCAAATTTAAATATTGTACTATTTCATAACCTGTCAAATCTCTTTGTTGTAATAAACCTAGTAGCATTAATTTTATCAAATTACTTCCTCCTTCAAAGGTATATTCAAATTTAAATATTCAAATTTGAATATACTATAACACGACTATAATCAAATGTCAATTGTATTTACCTTTTCTATCAAGAATCTGGGTCAAACTTTTTTTACAATAGTTGTAGTATAGATTATAAATAGTATAATATAAATAGTAATAATAACTTAAAAGAAATTAATGTAATCTAGAATAATAAAAGTTATATAAAAGTAAAATCTTATTATTAGAAAAATTGGTATTATAGAAATTGTAAAGTGTAAGGAGGTTTTTATGAAAATCATTATTTCACCTGCAAAGAAGATGAAGGTAGATACAGATTCATTAGATTATAATCAGCTTCCTGAATTTATAGAGGATACACAGGTCTTGTTAGAATATTTGAAGAAATTAAGTTATGAAAAGTTAAAATCAATATGGAAATGTAGCGATAAAATAGCCACTTTAAACTATGAACGGATTCAAAAGATGGATTTATACAGAAATTTAACCCCAGCAATCCTTTCATTTGAAGGTATTCAATATCAGTATATGGGTTCAGGAGTGTTTGATGTTGATGAGTTTCAATATCTTCAGAGCCACTTGAGAATTTTATCTGGATTTTATGGTATATTATGCCCCTTTGATGGTGTTGTTCCTTATAGGTTGGAGATGCAGTCGAAACTTAAAGGTGAGGATTTAAATTCCCTGTATGATTTTTGGGGTAGCAAACTGGCAGATAATCTTTTTTCAGAAAGTAATTGTATTATAAATTTGGCATCTAAAGAGTACAGTAAATGCATTTCTAAGTATTTAGATAAAAAAACACGTTTTATAACTTGTGTATTTGGTGAAATGGTTGGAGAAAAGGTAGTTCAAAAAGGTACATTAGCAAAAATGGCCAGAGGTGAAATGGTACGCTTTATGGCAGAAGAACAGATTGAAGATGTGGAAAATATTAAAAAATTTCATAGACTAAATTATGCTTTTATAGATGAATTATCAGATGAAAATACATATGTATTTTTAAAAAAATAAAGAGGAGGTAGCGTAAAGTGAGATATAAAGTAAAACAAAAGGTATTTAGTTTCGGAGATGATTTTACAATTAAAGATAGCAATGATTATGACCAGTTTATAGTAAAGGGAAAGGTTTTTTCCTTAGGGGATAAGTTAAAGGTTACCGATATGGAAGGAAATGAAGTGGCCAATATAGAACAGCAATTAATGAGTTTTTTACCTAAGTATCATATATATGTAAATGACCAGATTAGAGCTACTGTTAAGAAAGAACTTTCTTTCTTTAAACCTAAGTTTTCCATAGAGAGTAGTACAGGAAATTATTCTATAGAAGGGAATGTTATCTCCCATGATTTTAATATATTAAAAAATGGAAAACCTGTTGCAGTGGTAAATAAAGAGTGGTTTGCATTTTCTGATACCTATGGAGTAGATATTGCAGATGACGAGGATCAAGGATTTATTTTATCCCTTGTTATAGTTATAGATCAGACTTTACATGATAAGAATAACTAAAGTGTGGATGGGGTAAGTAAGCGTGAGAGTGTTTTGGGAAAAGGAAATTCTATTGAATTAAAATATTATTTTAAAAATGTCTCCATATTTAATAGATGGAGGCATTTTTTATATGTTTGTTAATTATGTCGACATCTAAAGATTGTAAAACGACAAAATCAAATTCAAGAAATAATACTTATTCGTATATGTAATTAAAACAATTATTAGATTTTCTAAATATATAAATAATAATTATTGACAAATAAATAAAGAAAGAATAAAATATGAGTATAATCATAAATGAGTAGACTCATATTTATGATTATTAATATCTATAATATAAGATAAGTAAAATTTGGAACCTGATTTATGCTGATTCCTAATGTGGCAAGCACCATATGGTTGTGGAACAATAGAAATTGTAGAGATTAAAAAAACTAATTTTTAGTAGTTATGTTTATTTTCTATTTGTAACATTAAATGAATTTAATGTTATTATAAACGAATTTACTTATAATTAGGAGGTAGAGATGATGGGATTAAGGGAAGTAAAAAAGAAGAATACTAGAAAAAACATATTAGAATATGCTGAGAAAATATTTAAAGAAAAGGGATATAGTAAAGTAAAAACTTCTGAAATAGCAAAAGGAGCAAATATTGCAGAAGGTACACTATTCAATTATTTTAAAACAAAGGGCGAATTGTTTATACAATCTGTTTTTATAGATTCTAAGTTAGAGACCTATCAAATAAGTTTACCAAAAAAAATAGATGAGAACATGCTAGTTAATGAAATTGTTAAATTCATTGAGTTTCATATTAAAAAAATGGCGAGTGTGGATAAAAGTTTATTGAGAGAGTATTTTTCCATTATTTTTAGTACAGATATCTCAGAGACTTTAGTAACAAGAAAGAGTATTTTTAAAATGGATAGAATGATAATTGAAGATTCAAAACAATTATTACATCAACTAAAAGAACAATATAAAGAGATAAAAGAATTCGACGTAGATTTAGCTGTTGAAATAATATATGGTTGTGTTATAAAGCAGTTTATGCATTATACCTATAGTGATAATTGGCAATATTTAGAGCTGATCGAAGCAATAAGAAAAGAAATTCGATTTATTGTTCATGGAAATATGTTGTAGAAATATTTATAAATGTAAAACTAATAAAAATGTGTAGATTGTTAGTTAATAAAGATAGGAGGACTCAGAATGGAATTTTATGAAGCTAAAAGGTTGGAACCACAAAACGGTGAAATGGATTCAGTAGCACAATTAGATATTCTAATAGGTATGAAACATATCCTAGGCAATGAAATTGGGAAACTTACAGCTATTATTATGCTTTTAAAATCATTTATATGGGACCCAATCTTTAATAGACCTGTCTGGAAACCAGAATTGTTCGATTTACCAAATGATGAAGTAAAAGAGGTTTATCAAAAGAAATTTGAAGATTTAACACCCTTTATATGCTTATTTACAAGGTTAAAAAAGAAGTATAACAAAGACAAAGTTCAGATTATTATGGCTAAGTTAAGTGTTCCTGCATCTGTACCTTATTTAGGGAAAACTTTCAAGGCAAAGCCTAATATAACAGACATTGATGAGTTCAGGCAAGACATGACCAATTATCTTGGCAATGGTATTGGGTTTGAATGGACAGAGAAGGTATCTTTAGATAAACAGGAAGTGGTTTATCGGTTTACAAGATGTGCGTATATTGAAATTCTACAGGCATATGGAATGGATTATGCAGCATCGATGGTTTGCTATTGTGACCATATCATCTTTGACAACAATACACCTGAGCTATACTTCAGTAGGAATCACTGCAAAGGGGTAGGAGATAGTTACTGTGATCATCACTATAAAATAAGAAAACTGATTGATGATGAAAATAATGATAAAAGATATGGTGATACTGAGAAAGCACCTTATGATGCAATAAAGATTATCAAGGATTGGGAAAAAAATTATAAAGACAATAATGGAAAATTCAAATGGTAATTAGATAAGAGAAGAGCTTCAGAATATTATTCTAGTAATACCTTACATAGGAGTGAAAAAATATTTTTACTATAGATTTCCCCATACATATACTTATAATTGAATTCAATATAGATAAAATTATATTTTTGTTGACTTTATGATGTATAAGTTATACAATGAATATATGAGCATACATTCATATGTATTCGAATAATATCTACATAACCTCTTATATATTTATAAAATTAATGATTAAGATAAGCTTTTTAAGAAGCAGGTCCAGATTATGACGGATTATAAACTGTTTCTAAGTCAAGAGCTTCTTTTTGGAGATGAATTAAAATTTATACAATTTTAGTATATTGAATGTTTAGTTTAGTTAGGTTAATAAAACATGGAGGTATCATAAATGGAACAAACAGTTCTCATACTAGGTGGATATGGTAAAGCAGGAAGTTATATAGCAGAGTTATTATTGTCAAATACAAATGTAAAAATTATTATTGCTGGAAGAAATCTTAACAAAGCAAAAATAGAAACTAGAAAATTAAATAATAAATTCTATGAAAATAGAGTATCTGCACTTAAGGTCGATGCTGGAAATTTTCAAGATCTAAAAAATGCATTTAAACTATGTGATTTAGTTATAGTTTCTTTTCCTTACAAGAATGGTCAAGAAAAGCTGGTAATAAAATCAGCAGTAGAAGCAGGGATTAATTATATTGATTTAAATGCTGATACTGATAAATATCAAGTATTAAGAGAATATTCAGAAAAGATAGAAGAACAAAGTTTAATATTTTTAACCGGAGCAGGTATTATTCCTGGTTGTCCTGCGATGTTATCTCATCTTATAGGAAATTACTATGATTCCATAGAGAAGATAAAGATTAGCTCTTTATATCGTGATAAAAATATTCCTTCTGGAGGAGTTTATGATATTATGTCACATGCTGGGAAATCAGCTTTCACTTACAGGAAAGGTGCTTGGGAGAAATCCTCATCTTTCATGATAGATAGATTAAATTTTCATGATAAATTTAAGTCAAGGATAGGAGTTCCTATTTATCTTTTAGAATTAGAAGAAATCCCGAAGAAATTTAATCTTAGAGAGCTAGAAGCATATCAAGCAGGAATAAATCCCTTTGTCGATGGACTTTATTTTATCTGGAAGGTTTTAAACTTGAGCCATTTTGAAAGTACTTTGAATTTAGGTGTAAATTTGTTTTCATGGGGAAATGAAAAATTCACCAATCCCCCCTTTGGATTAGCTTTAAAGATTGAGGCTATAGGCGAGAAAAAAGGAGTTGTAGAAGAGTCTTCAATTTTATTGGAACATACAGATATGTATTTGGCAACAGCTATCCCTGTGGTTGCCGCAGTATTACAAATCTTTAAAGGTAACGTGGAAGTAGGGAGTAATTTTATGGGACATGTTGTGGCATCAAGGGATTATTTAAAGGTTTTAAAAGATTTAGGAATGAAAGTTACAACTAAGAATTATTAGAATTCATTTTGATTATAAGGTTAATCTTATTTAAGAGTTAGTAATAATATTATAATCGAATTTAAAATGGATAACAAGTAGTTAAAAACACATCTTCACCATTAACGGTGTATATGTGTTTTTTTATTTTGTAACGAAAATTTCTAATGACAATAATAGATAATAGAAATAAATTAAAAAAAACTATTGCATTGTTAAAAATTAGATGATATAATTCAAAATGAAATGATAATTATTATCATTTATTAAAAATAATCAATATCCATTGATTAATGTTTGCAAAGTTTTCATAATATAAAGTAACAGTGTATCTTTACATAAAAAATATTAAATAAGTAAATATACTTTTGGGGGTGTATATATGGAAAATATCATAAGCAATAAATCTATAACTAGAAACTTAAATAAAAAAAGTAGATTAGGTGGTTCAGCGATGAATTTAGCAGAGGGAAGTATTAATACAGAATATATCATAAAAGATATTAAAACAAATGATGAAGAACTAAAGAACTTTTTATTTACATTAGGATGTTATGAAGGGGAATCAGTGACTGTAATATCTGTACTTGCAGAGAATTATGTAATCACAGTGAAGGATGCAAGATATAGTATTGATAAGGATTTGGCTGAAGCTATTATCATTTAGTTCTATTTGGTCAAAAGTTAACTTCGGTTAACTTTACATATGTTTTGATGGATTCTGTGGGAGGGCTTTACTCACAGAAAGTTAGTTAAAGTTAATGATTATAAAAAATAGGGAGGTAAATATCCATGAATATGGAGAGAAACATGAAAGTAGCATTAACAGGGAACCCAAATAGTGGGAAAACAACATTGTTTAACGCAATAACAGGTAAAATTGCCCATGTAGGGAACTGGGCAGGTGTAACTATTGACAAAAAAGAAGGGGAGATTAAGAAAAGTCTTAATAAGACAGGTATTCAAATTACAGCTGTAGATCTTCCAGGGGCATATTCAATGTCACCTTTTACTTCGGAGGAAAGTATAACCAGTGATTTTGTTAGAGAGGAAAATCCAGATGTTATTATTAATATCGTTGATGCTACTAACTTAAGTAGAAGTTTATTTTTTACAACTCAACTTTTGGAGCTAGGTATACCAGTTGTTGTTGCCCTAAATAAAAGTGATCTAAATAAAAAGAAAAAGACAACTATAGATGTAAATCGATTATCTAAGAGCTTAGGTTGTCCTGTGGTGGAAACAGTATCAACGAAGGGAAGCAACAACGGCTTAGAAAAGCTTATTTCTAAAGTGGGAGAGGTAAAAGATAAGACTCAAACTGCACCCTTTGACAGTAAAGGGGTAAATATGAAAGATAAAAGTGCGGTGGAAGCTTCTGATAAAAAAAGATATAAGTTTGTCAAAGAAATTGTTTCAAAAGTAGAAGATAGAAAAGTAAGTAGCAACAGTCAAACCAAGCAGGATGCAGTTGATAGAATTTTAGCCCACAAATGGTTAGGAATTCCCATCTTTGCAATAGTTATGTGGGCAGTTTTCTCAATTTCACAAACCCATGTAGGACCATTTATAGCAGATACATTTGGCGGTTGGATTGATTCGTTCCGTGTTTGGGTAGAAGGATTACTTGGGGATGGAGTATCACCTGTACTTTCTTCAATCTTATTGGACGGTATTATTGGTGGAGTTGGAGCTGTGGTTGGTTTCTTACCCCTTATTATGGTATTATTTTTCCTATTAGCATTACTTGAAGATTGTGGCTATATGGCCCGTGTTGCTGTTGTTATGGACCGTTTCTTTAAGCGTGTGGGTTTATCAGGGAAATCAATTATTCCTATGGTTATAGGAGTTGGATGCGCTATTCCCGGTGTTATGGCAACGAGAACAATTAAAAACGAAAGACAAAGAAGAACAACTGCAATGCTAACACCCTTTATGCCATGTGGAGCTAAATTACCTGTTATAGCACTGTTTGCAGGAGTATTCTTTAATGATGCAGCATGGGTAGGAGTTACTATGTATTTTATAGGTATTGCCATTATTATTTTAGGAGCTTTAACGGTAGTAAGAATAACAGGAGAGAAACATGCAAGATCATTCTTTATTATGGAATTACCAGAGTATAGATTTCCAAGTATCAAAAGGGCTATAATATCAATGTTTTCTAGAGCCAAAGCATTTATAATTAAAGCTGGTACCATCATATTACTGTGTAATGCAGCGGTGCAGATCATGCAGACATTCAACTGGAAATTCCAAGTCGTTGCCGAAGGGGCACAGGATACAAGTATTTTGGCAAGTATCGCATCACCATTCGCCATTCTATTAGTACCTTTAGGATTTGGTGTATGGCAATTAGCGGCAGCAGCGATTACAGGTTTCATAGCAAAGGAAAATGTAGTAGGAACGTTAGCTGTAGTATATGGTATTACAAACTTTATTGATACGGAGGAATTTGCCCTTGTTTCTGGAAGCTCAGATGTTGCTGAGGTAATGGGCTTAACATCAGTTGCGGCATTAGCATACTTAATGTTCAATTTATTTACACCACCTTGTTTTGCTGCTATTGGCGCTATGAACTCTGAAATGGAGAATAAAAAGTGGTTATGGGGTGGCATTGCCTTCCAATTTGGTATGGGCTATACAGTTGCATTTATTACTTATCAACTAGGAACACTGGTAACAACAGGTGCTTTAGGTAGTGGTTTTATACCAGGATTAATTGCTGTGGCAGCAATGATTGGTTGTGTTGTGTATCTTATGAAAAAAGGTGATAAAAAGGCCCAGAGTAAGTTAGCATTAAGTTCTTAGGAGGAGATTATGGGAGATATAATTGTAATTTTAATAATATTAGCAATAGTATGTGGAGCAGTAGCAAAAATTATTATTGAAAAGAAAAAAGGAGTTAAATGTATTGGGTGTCCCCATGGCGGAACCAGTGAAAAAAGTTGTAGTTGTAATACTAAAAAGTAGTATAACAATTTTAAATAATAAATTAGTTGTGGGGATTAGGCATCCCATCAACGATTATAACAACCCGAATAAATATTTATTCGGGTTGTTATAATGCAACTATCCTAACCACTTATACATCTCTAATTGATTTATTGGTGCAATGGTCATATTATAGTGATTAGCAAATGTATGTATTTGATGATTATTAGAATACATAATATTTAGTACTTCAGGTTTTAAGTCTGTAATGACTCTATTTAGTAATGCTTTTCCATAACCCTTATTTCTTTTTTCAGGATGAACCCACAAATAGAACACTCGATTGTTTGTAGCAACAATACCTGCGACAATATTATCATTGTCCTTTATACCATAAAAATGACAAGGGATAGATTTAAAGTATGGAAATGCCCCTTGCCAAGGAAGATGGGAATGATCTACCCTTCGCAATGAGTAAATATCATCATAAGTCATTTGCTGTACTTTTTTTTCTAGATAATCCCTATCTATAGTTAGTGGATTTCTACCATCTAGATTCCACGTTCTGTAAGTTAAATCATATGTTTTTTCATATCCCATATTTTTATAGAATTTTATAGCACGGTCATTACCATTAATAACTTCAAGGAATAATTGTCTACATCCAATTTCCACTGCAGTTTTTTCATGTAGTTTAAATAATCTCTGGGCAAGTCCCGTTCCCCTTTCTGTGGGAACCACTGCCATGCCTCCACATCTTAGAGTTTTAAAATCTTCGTTAAGTTTAATGCCTGATAGAATAACACCTACAGGTGTATCTTTTTTAAAAGCAATGTATGAAAGATTTCTATCATTACCTTCTGGTCCGAAGAACCTATTAACGAATGAAGCTTCATCCATTTGAACTTGGACTATGTAGTCTGAAAATCCTTCTGTAAAAGCTCTAAAAATTTGTGAATCTGATACTTCTGAGCATTTTTTAATCTTATACATATCCACTACTCCCCCCCTTTAGATATTTTTAATAGGCAGTTTGTGTTTTAATTATATCATGATATATTTTTACATACAATAAATATATTACCATGTGGGGATTGTTTAGTATAAGCCTGTTTCAGTTTATAAATAGTAATATAAAAGTTAGAGATTCACTTGCTGCTATGTATTTAAATGATTAATCAAGGAAGAGTTTTTGTTTAAGGAGTAGTAGATATGCAGAAAGTATTATATGATAAATAAATTGAAAATGGAAAAGCAAGTTCTTAGTTTTCTAAAGAATTATCTTTATTATATATAAGTTAGTACCATGAAGGTTTGGGTATATTATAACTGAATTAATAATTATATTGTAAAGGAGAGAAGACAATGATCGAATGGTTATCACAATTTTCAGCAGTTAATCAAGCATTAATCGGCACATTATTTACCTGGGCAGTTACGGCATTAGGTGCTTCTTTGGTGTTTTTCTTTAAGGAGATTAATAAAAACTTCTTAAATGGTATGTTAGGGTTTGCAGCAGGTGTAATGATTGCAGCAAGTTTTTGGTCTCTATTGGCACCGGGGATTGAAATGGCAGAAGAGTTAAATCAAATAGCTTGGCTAACGGCTGCTATTGGTTTTCTAGGTGGTGGAGCCTTTCTATTTGCTGTAGATAAGATATTACCCCATTTACATCGAGGGCTTGATCGTTCTGAAGCAGAAGGTATTAAAACAAGCTGGCAAAGGAGTGTTCTTCTTGTATTAGCTATTACCCTACATAATATTCCGGAAGGATTAGCAGTGGGAGTAGCTTTTGGTGCAGTTGCCTATGGCATACCATCAGCATCCCTGTCAGGAGCTGTTGCATTGGCAATAGGTATTGGATTACAAAATTTTCCTGAAGGAGCAGCAGTTTCTATTCCCCTTAGACGAGAAGGACTTTCTCGTAGAAAGGCATTCCTATTAGGGCAGGCATCAGGAATTGTTGAGCCTATAGCAGGGGTTATTGGAGCCCTAGCGGTTGTGGCAATGCGACCATTATTACCCTATGCATTGGCCTTTGCAGCAGGGGCAATGATTTATGTGGTTGTAGAGGAGTTAATTCCTGAAGGGCAATCGAATGAAGGGGCAGTAAAAACAGACATTGCAACTATTGGGTGTATGCTTGGTTTCACTGTTATGATGATTTTAGATGTTGCATTAGGTTAATTAATACATTAAAAGCCAATAAAGAATATTATAAAAGTTACAATTCCCCCTTCATTCCATAATAAGGTTCTAAGTAAGGAATAATTTAAATATGTGGGGAATCATATTAATATGGGGACACTCTGAAATATCTCCATATTAATATGATTTAGTTAATTATGGGGAAAAATGGATTAGTTAAGATTAGTTTAATAAGATAATTACTTCTGTTAATATAATTATTCATATACTAATTTATGGTACCTAGTCTTATCTCAAAAACAGTTTTTCTATTATTATTCTTAACACTAACTTCACCCTGTGTATTTCAACAATACTTTTTACAATTGCAAGATTAAGGTTTGTACCAGCTTTTTTCCTAGAACTTGATTTTTCCACACCATATAATTTGTCAAAAATATAGATGAAATTATTTGCTGGTATATTTTGGGTATAATTTTCTATATAACATACAGTTAAGAGAAAAAGGGATTTATTGTATAAACATAGAATATTAAAAAGAATAACTCTAGTATTAGAAAATATATAGAGGTGAAAATTTATGTCTAGAAAATTATTTTGTGAATTATCTCCCTTTACCTATAGAATATCTGTTACCAAAGAAATATTAATAAGAAGATTAAAATGGATAATTGACAATAATAACTATGCCAATACAATAATAACTAAAAAATTATCCAACAAGGTATATACCCATAAATCTCTAATAAGAAGAAAATTGGGAAACGTAAACATGAAACTACAGGAGAACAAAGCTGTTAATTTAAAATTAGCAGCTTCCAAGATAAATGGAATAATTATATTACCCAAAGAAGTATTTTCATTTTGGAAATTAGTAGGTAATTGTACAGAGTTAAAGGGATATAAAGAAGGTTTAGTTATAAAATCAGGAAAATCAAGTAGAGGTATAGGTGGTGGACTATGCCAATTTACAAATCTAATCCATTGGATGATTTTGCATAGTTCATTGGAGATTATAGAACATCATCATCATAATCAAATAGATATGTTTCCCGACTATGGAAGACAGGTCCCCTTTGGGACAGGCACTTCAGTGATGTATAATTATTTAGACTATCAATTTGTGAACAATACTGATCAAGCATTTCAATTAATTATTTATACAACAGATAAATATCTTTGTGGAGAATTGAGAAGTGAAAAAAGTCTTAAGTATTCATATCACATAGTAGAAGAAAATAAGCATTTTACTAAGGAAAAGGATAACTATTATAGAAACAATGAAATATATAGAAAGAAAGTAGATAAGAGGACAGGTAATTTAATTGATAAAACTTTGATAAAAAGAAATCATTCAAAAGTACTTTATGATAAAAAATTTATACCCACTAAATTAATTAAGTAAAAGGAAATAAATATATCTTAAATTATAATAAATATAGAAATCCAATTTAAAATGTCGAAAAATGTATTAAAATGACTAAAAACATGTTATAATTTAAGATATATTAAAATAAAAATTTATGAAAGGGGTATAAAAAATGGATCGAACTTACAAAGGGAATAAACTAATTTCTATAGTATTATGGATTTCTTTTCTTTTATTTGCCTTAGCTTCTGTGGCTAGTAAGACGCCAATCGAAGCATTAATAGCTGGAGGAGTAACTTGTATTTTAACTAGTCTTTTAACTTATAAACGGATCTTTGAGGGTTATATAAAGTATGTAGCAATAATAGGGTTATCACTACTAAGTTTTTTTTCGGTAATATCAAAACCCCATATAGCATCTTATCTAAGTGTTTATTATAATATTGCAATTATTACTTTATATCATGATTATAGACCTATTATTGCAGTAGGGGCTATTAATCTAGCTCTAACAAATTATTACTTTTTTACATATAGAAATTCAATGTTTCAAGAATTTACAAGTGCAGGTTTGGTAACTCTTAATTTAACTATAATTTTAATATGTATTGTATTAATATTTCAAAGTAGAATTGGAAGTGGCATGAGGTCAGATTTAGAAAAGAGTAGCATATCAGCGGAAGAGGATAAAAATAAGGTTCAGAACTTATTAAAAGAAGTAAAGATGGCTATTCAAACCCTTAGTAGTTTTAGTACAAATCTTATGGAAAATGTATCGACTATGGGAGAAATATCAAATGAATTGACCATTGCTTTTTCAGAAATAGCAAATAGTGTAGAAAGTCAGGCTAGTAGCATTGTGGACATAAATACTTCTATGAAAAACAATAATCAAGAAGTTCAAACACTGAAACAAAGCTCTATATATATGAGGGATTTATCTAATGCAACTTCTAAAGTAAATCAAGATGGTAACAAGAGTATTGGTAGCTTAAATGAAGAGATAATTTATGTTAATGAAGGGATATTGGATACGGTAAACCTTATGGAGGAATTAAATGATAAGTCTTTAAAAATTGGAAATATTGTAAACTCAATAAATGATATTGCAGAACAAACCAATTTATTAGCTCTAAATGCATCTATTGAAGCTGCCCGTGCAGGGGAGCATGGTAAAGGTTTTGCCGTAGTTGCTGATGAAATTAGAAAATTAGCAGAAAATTCTACAAATTCTACAGATGAGATAGCTAAAATATTATTGGAAGTTCAAGAAAAATCTCAACAGGTAACAGAAAAAGTAGGAACAGTTCAAATACGATTTGAAGGTAGTAAGGAACTAATAGAAAAGGTTAATAATATATTTGAAGAGATTGATAAAAACACAGATAATGTACTTAATCAGGCTAATAACATGGATGATATGGTTCAAGGTTTAAAGGAGCGTTCAGAGACTATTATGGACGAGGTAGGATCTATAGCAAGTATAACAGAGGAGAATTCAGCATCTGTAGAGCAAGTTACTGCAAGTGCGAATGAACAGAATAATAGAATTGAAGATATTATAAAAAGTTTCAAGTCATTAGAAGAGCTAACGAAGAAATTAGAAAGTATGGTTGATTCTAAAGAATAAACAAGGAAAGTTGTAAAAGTTCTTAAATCAGTACAAAGATCAAAGAGCCCCTTGATGATGATTTTAAAATTATCGTCGAGGGGCTCTTTGTTTTATACCATAGTATGTTAAACATTGAGACAAGGCACTGATATAAAAAATATTGAATAAATATGTAAGATTTATTAATATATACAATATAAGCTAAAGGATAAATAGAGTATAGTAAAAAATATAAAGGAGAAAAGATATGATTTTAAAAAATTTAAAGAAAAATATGATTTTGCCTAAAGAAGAAATATTGATAGGGTAATACATTATAACATTTGGGAACATATAGATAAAGAGTTTAATAGTGAACATATAAAAAGTCTTCCAAAGGAAAAAATTCAGGAAATGAAAAAGATGTATATGGAGTCCTTTCAAGAAATTTGTCCTAAAGACATGAATCTAGCAATAGTTGAATATGAAACCCAGGATGATATACAACTTAATTTTTATACTAAAGAATATCTAGATAAAAAACCTGTTTACAAAAATTCTGCTTCTACAGTAATTTTTAAATCCGATAAGGAACTAGGGATTAACGGACTTAGGAGTAGGGGATGTATGCTTAAGCCAGTAAAAAAAGATTTCCATGATAGTATTGATTGTGAATTATTCTCATGGTATAGGAAGATAACAGGTTAGGTAATAGTAGTTTAATATTATTATTTATTGATTATATTTCTTTTAATTGATATCATTTTCTTATGCCTATGCACTAATTAGAAATTGGGAGGTGAAAATTTAATGTTAAAAAGAATCGTTCTTAGAAATAGTCTAGACCAAGATTTATCCCATGCAGAGTAGGAGATAGTATAGTTATATCTGTGTGGGATTAATGGACTAACTATCTGCTGAACTCTGCACTTTATTTATTAATAATAGATAAGGAGCGGATGATAATGAAATATATAAATGCAGCAGAGGTATTACCAAAGAATTTATTAACTGAGATTCAGAAACATATTAGTGGAACCACTCTCTATATACCCAGTGAATGTAATAATGTAGGATGGGGAGAAAAAAATGGGTCAAAAAAATATTATACAAATAGAAATAAAAAAATAAAAAGACAATATAAAGAGGGTTATGGAAATGAAGAAATATCAAAACAATATGGATTATCATATGAAACTGTGAGAAAGATTGTATATAGAAAATAATATCCTCGTCGTTACTTTAGGTATAAAATGATTATATATAAAGTCGGAATTTTTATTTTTTCATATAAGGTTATAATATTCTTAAAGGAGGATGTGGATATGTCTATAAAATTTAGAAATTATACAGAAGAAGCAGGTATTACTGATGATTATTATAAAGTGAGAGATTTTTTTATAGATTTAGGTTATACAGAGTTTACATATGCTAGATGGGACTGGATGATAACCCACGGTTATTTAGATAAAGCTTCAATAGGCAAGATTGGTTTATGGGAAGATTGTGGTAAGCTTGTAGGAGTGGCAACCTTTGATGTGGGCTTAGGAACTGCCTACTGCTTGACTTTTCCCCAATATGTCCACTTGAAAAAAGAGATGTTATTATATGCAAAAGAGAATCTTTTTAAAGATGGTAAGTTTGGGGTGGTAATTCAAGATACAGATTTATATTTTCAAGATATTGCTGCTAACCTTGGGTTTATACCTACTACTAATAAAGAAAGTGATGCCATTTTTTATTTAGATAAAACATCTACAGATTATTCTCTGCCAGAAGGCTTTAAAATAACTACTATAAAGGAAACTTATGATCTTTATCAATATTATCGTGTCCTATGGAAAGGATTCGACCATGAGTTAAATGGTGAAGGAGAATTTACTTTTTCAGAGGAAAAAGAAAAATCAGGACATATTCAGATGAAGCGACCCAATGTGGATTTAGATTTAAAAATAGCCGTTGTTGACCCTAAAGGAAATTTCGTATCTTACTGTGGGATGTGGTATGACAAGAAGATAGACTACGCAGTAATAGAACCGGTGGCAACAGATCCTGATTATAGAAAACTCGGACTTGGCAAGGCAGCAGTCCTTGAAGGAATACGTCGTGTTGGAGAACTTGGAGCAAAAAAAGTTTTGGTAGGCTCGTCACAACAGTTTTATTATAGCATTGGTCTAAGACCTTTCTCTACGGCTACTGAATGGATAAGTAAATAATTATTAGTTATATACCTAATGTTCTTTTTAGTATTAATTAAGTATTTTAAACTGTAGGAGGAAATTATCTTCTTACAGTTTTTTTAGTTATTTAGGGAGTTATAATTCTTAAACTAATATTACAATAGAATAGTGATGTAGATAAGATAAAAGTTTTAATAAAAGAAGAAAATTTTATTAAAAATAAGATTAGTGGGTAAGTAAATTATAAGGTAGTTAGTTAATAAAGTGTAAAAATCAATTATATATTTGAGATATATTTCTATATATGTTATATTGTAGCTGAGGGATCTTATATTTATATATAAGGTTCCTTAGTTTTATTATAGACTTATAAACAATAGGATAAAAGGAGGAAGAGTGATGAGTACACAAGCACTTAAAGTTTGTAACAGAGAAGAAAAAGGTAAAAAAGTAAGAAAACAAGGTTTCATTCCAGCTGTTATATATGGCGGGAATGCCAAAGGAGAACCAATTAAGTTTAATGAAACAGATTTTATTAAGGTATTAAGAACAGGTGGCGAGAGAGCTAAAATTAAGGTTTCCTACAAAGATAGGAATCAAATAGGTATTATAAAAGAGGTTAGTAGAAACTTTATCAATGAAATAGAACATGTTGATATTCAGCTTGTAACAGAAAATGAGGTGGTTAATTGGGAGATACCAATTAATTTTACGGGGAGAGAAAAATTAGAGAAAAAAAGACTTGTATTTGAAACTGAGTTTGATCAGATTCAAGTTACAGGTAAAGTTAAAGATATACCGGAAACAGTTGGATTTGATTTAAGTGAAATTGATACAAATAAAGTAATTACCATAGAGGACTTAGGTTTATCATCTAAAATAGAAACAGTAAAGTCCCATAATACAGTTTTAGGAACTGTTAAGTTTGTTCAAGAAATGGAAGGATGAAGTTGCAATAAATCAATGGATTATATAACTAATTGATTTAATCATCATATGAAAAACGGCGAATAGATTTTCGTCGTTTTTTTAAGAAAAATTTTATTTATAAATTCTATGGTTAAATATAGTTCAATAAAGCTATTGATATTTTGTTTTAGAGTCTGACTTTTTCTCAAAAGAATTGCTGATTAAGATAGAAGACAATATTACTAAAGGAATAGATATAAGTAATCTTATAATAGAAAACTTAATACCTAAAAAAGATGCTTCAAATATTGTCATAGGAATCCTTGTCAATGCTGATCCACCTATATATGTAAGAACAATACTTAGCTTAGCCCCTTTATTATATAAAGAATATGCAACAGGAAAAGCAACATAGGCTCCACCAACTGTTGTACTTGAAAGAATTATTGCCCACAGATAACCCTTATATCCAGAGGCATTACCAAAGTGTTTTTCCACCGTTTCTTTTTTGACCCACACCTCAAAAAGACCGATTAAAATAAAAGCAAAGGGTAAGACTTTAAGCATACTTAGTACAAAACTATAAAAATTTTTTCCTATTGTAATACCAGTGGAAAAATTGAATACCCAAGATATCAGTAAAAAAATTAAATACGAAATAGGTAATATGATATTAAATATCTTTTTTTTCATAGTATAACCTCCCCATAAAATAGACCAATAGCTAAAGCAATAATTAAAGAGATAAAATAACTTGAGATATTTCGAACTACAGCCAATTTAGCCCCAAAATACTCCTTTTCAATTGGAAAGGTTAGTATCCCAACCATCATTAATGTAGAAGAGAAAGATGAGATGACCATATAACTTATTCCTTTCTCTAAAAGTATACCACTTAGTGGAAAAGCTATAAAACCAGGCATGATTGTCACAGAGCCTAGAACAGATGCTAGAATAGTTCCTGTAAATAAACCATTTCCCCCTAGATATTTAGCTATTGTTTTATCAGGAAACATATATAGTGTGATTGAAACTAATATTAACATTTTTATAAATGATGGTGATATTTTCTTTAATTTCTTCCAAGCTACCTTTAAGGCCTTAAAACTCTTTTCCTTATCAAATACTAGAGAAATAATAAATAAGGCTCCTGTTAATATATATAAATATATCATTTATGCACCTATTTTCTATTAGATAAAATCTTTTGAACAGCAGTTATTTTGTTTTTTCTTACACTTATTAGTACACTCTTCTAAAATGTTTATATCTATAAAGGATTGGATTTCATCCTTTAAACTTATGTCTAAATTAATAAGCTTGTTAATACTTTTAGCTAGATTACTAAGTTCTTGTTTTTTTACGTCATAATGTACCCAATAACCCTTTTTTTCCCCTTGAACTAGATTACAATCCCTTAGTAACTTAAGATGTTGAGAAACTGCAGATTGTGATATATTTAATTTTTTTGCTAATGATCTAACACAGAATTTTTTGTTAAGAAGAAGGATTATAATTTTAAGTCTAGTTTCATCTCCGAGAGCTTTTAACTGCTTAACTATTTCCATGAAATAACCTCCTAATATAAATATTTAATTAAGTATTTACTAATATAAATTATATTATACTTAATTAAATAATTCAATAAAGTATATTCTTATTTATGTATACAAATATCTATTGAATTATTTAGATTTTCTCAAAATAACTATTGACAGTAACTAAAGAGAATACTATAATATAACGGTAATGATAATCATAATCACTTGAAAAACGTTCTAAATTTAAAAGCTTGGAGGTTAAATTATGTCTCGTCTTTATACAGATGGTATAAGTATTGGATATGATGACAGTCTGATTGTAGAAGATCTTAGTGTAGAAATTCCAAATAAAAAAATAACTACTATAATTGGACCAAATGGTTGTGGAAAGTCTACATTGTTAAAAGCCATTACTCGTATTATTTCCCATCAAGGGGGTTCAGTTGTTTTAGATGGGAAAAATATATTAAAAGAAGATACAAAGGTATTGGCTAAGAAGATGGCAGTCCTTCCACAGAAAAATGAAGGAACCAAGGGATTAACGGTAGGTGAGTTGGTATCCTACGGTCGATTTCCTTATCAGAAGGGGTTTGGAAGATTAACGAAAAAAGATTATGAAGCAATTGATTGGGCATTAGAGGTTACTGGGACAAAGGAGTTTAAGTTTCGACTTGTTGATGCACTATCAGGTGGACAGCGTCAGAGGGTTTGGATTGCAATGGCCCTTGCACAAGAAACTGAAATAATCTTTCTAGATGAACCCACAACTTATTTGGATATGGCCCATCAACTTGAAGTATTAGAACTTTTACAAAGGCTAAATATTGAACAGGAACGTACCATCATTATGGTTTTACATGACTTAAATCAAGCAGCCCGCTTTGCTGATTATATAGTTGCTTTAAAAGATGGCAAGATAGTAAAAGCTGGGAACTGTGAAGAGGTTATTAATAAAAGCATACTAAAGAGAGTTTTTCAAATTGATGCAGAAGTAGGTATAGACCCTAGAACTAATAAGCCTATGTGCATAACATATAATTTAATGAGAGGAGAATCTAAAAATGAAAAAAGTAACGATTATATTTCTAATAATGTTTGCGCTAATTTTTAGTGCTTGTGATAGTGAAACAGTACAAAAAGAAGACGGTTCAATCACTAATGATGAGAAATCTGAAACTATTACATATGAATCTGAAAATGGACCAGTTGAGGTTCCAGCTAATCCACAAAGAATTGTAGTTTTAAACTCCTTTATGTCCGGTGGTGTTATGGCCCTTGACGGAAATATTGTAGGAATAGATGAATGGTCTAAGGGAAATCCCAGATATGAAAAATATATTAAAGATGCTGTAGAAGTATCTGATGAAAGTTTAGAAAAAATTATTGAGTTAGAACCTGACCTAATTATAGTGCCATCGGCCAGTAAAAATATAGATAAACTAAAAAAGATAGCTCCTACAGTAAATTATACCTATGGAGAGCTAGGATATTTAGAGAAATTCTTAGAAATTGGTAAATTACTAAACAAAGAAAAGGAAGCCCAAGAATGGATCGATGATTTTAAGAAGAGAGCCAAAAAGGCAGGAGAAGAAATTAAATCAAAAATCGGAGCCGATGCAACGGTTTCTGTTATAGAAAGCTTTGAGAAACAACTTTATGTATTTGGAGATAATTGGGGCAGAGCAACAGAAATCATTTATCAAGAGATGGATTTAAAGATGCCAGAAAAGGTAAAAGAGATGGCATTAGAAGATGGTTATTATGCAATGTCTCCTGAGGTTCTTCCGGAATATGCAGGAGACTATATAATATTTAGTAAAAACCCAGATGCAAATCACTCTTTCCAAGAAACAGATACTTATAAAAATATTCCTGCTGTTAAGAATAATCGTGTATTTGAAGCTAATTCTAAAGAGTTTTATTTTAATGATCCTATTACCTTAGATTATCAATTGGATTTCATTAAGAAAAGTTTCTTGGGTGAATAATGTGGATAAGAAGAATTCTTATTATGAGAATTCTTCTTTCATTTTAGTTCTTATTATAAGAGAGGTGAGATACTGACAATGGAGGAAAATAAAAGTTTTATCCCATTTACATATAAGCTACTATTGATGCTAGTTGCCTTTGGAGGAATGTTCATTTTTGCCATGACTTTAGGAGCTGCAGATATTTCCTTTAAGGAGGTATGGACAGCTCTTACAACTAACAAAACAGGAGATAAACTATTAGTTATCCGTGAAATTCGCTTGCCAAGGGAAATTGGAGCAATTTTAGTTGGCTCAGCACTAGCGGTATCTGGTGCCATTATGCAAGGAATGACTAGAAATCCCCTTGCTGATCCTGGATTGCTCGGATTAACCGCAGGAGCAAATGCTGCCCTTGCTATTACTATGGCTTTTTTACCTTTTGTTAGTTACTATGGAATTATAATTGCCTGTTTTATAGGGGCAGCCATCGGGGCTATGCTTGTTTTTGGAATTAGTTCTATTAAACGAGGAGGTTTTACTCCCTTTAGAGTTGTTTTAGCCGGTGCAGCAGTTTCAACATTTTTATATGCATTAGCAGAAGGGATTTCTATTTACTATAAACTTTCAAAGGAAGTATCCATGTGGACAGCAGGGGGATTGGTCAGTACATCTTGGAAACAAGTTCAAATAATTGCCCCTTTTATTTTAATTGGTATTATTGTTGCTCTTTTTCTTTCAAGACAACTTACTATTCTTAGTTTAAGTGAAGAGGTTGCTGTTGGCTTAGGACAAAATACAACACAAATTAAAATTATACTTTTTATAGTAATTGTTTTATTGTCCGGTGCATCTGTAGCCCTTGTTGGAAATATGGTCTTTATTGGTCTAATGATTCCCCATATAGTTCGGGTTATAGTAGGAAATGACTATAGATTTGTAATACCTGTATCGGCCATTTTAGGATCTACTTTAATGCTTTTAGCTGATACCATTGGACGTACTATAAATACTCCATATGAAACACCAGTTGCGGCAATTATTGCTATGATGGGTCTACCATTTTTCCTATTTATTGTACATAAAGGGGGAAAAACATTATCATGATTCAACCAAGCTTAATTAAAAAACAGCGAAAGATTATATTGGCTTTATTAATACTAATCACTGGGACTATTATTGTTGGGATTGGCATGGGAGACTTTTCTCTATCCTATAATAGAATTATTGAAACCTTAATAGGTAAAGGAAGCGCTAAAGAGGAATTTGTCTTATTTTCTATAAGACTACCACGAATTTTAATTACATTATTGTCAGGTATGGCCCTTGCCTTATCTGGAGCAATATTACAGGGAGTTACAAGAAATGATTTAGCTGACCCAGGGATTATAGGGATTAATTCGGGAGCTGGTGTTGCTATTACCATTTATTTTTTATTTTTTCCTATAGATGCAAATTCATTTACTTTTTTACTCCCGTTTGTAGCATTCATTGGTGCTTTTATTACAGTATGTATAATTTATGCACTTTCATATCAAAAGCATGGGGGACTTCAACCTACAAAACTAGTTCTTATTGGAGTGGGGTTTTCGACTGCACTTTCAGGCTTGATGATCGTAATCATATCATCTGTTGAACGTACAAAAGTAGATTTTATAGCTAAATGGCTAGCTGGGAATATATGGGGAACCGATTGGCCTTTTATTTGGGCAATACTTCCATGGCTAGTTATACTCATTCCCTTTACACTATATAAAGCCAATCGTTTAAACATTCTTGGACTTAGCGAACCTATGGCTACTGGTGTTGGGATATCAATAAAAAAAGAGCGTATTCAACTTCTTTTAACAGCAGTAGCACTAGCAGCTTCAGCGGTTTCTGTAACAGGAGGAATTGCTTTTATTGGGTTAATGGCACCCCATATTGCTAGAGCTTTAGTGGGACATAGACATCAATTATTTATCCCTGTTGCCATATTGATTGGGGGATGGCTATTATTATTTGCTGAAATAGTTGGACGACATATAGTAGAGCCAAGTGGTATTCCAGCAGGAATTATGGTCTCATTAATTGGGGCACCTTATTTTATGTATTTGTTATTTAAAAAATAAATAGATGCTTTGTATTAGTGTAATATACAATGGAAAATATGGGGCAAAATACTTACAAATCTTTGTAAGTGTTTTGGCCTTATTCTACTATTTATATATAAATTTGTACTTGTGTGTATATCTAAATATCAAATATAAACTAGGTCCTAAAATAGGGAAAATAAATGTTATAATTTTAATCTATGCTCTACAGTTGTTTCTTTTTTTATATCTTTCAAAATTTCCTTGTACAATGCCTAAAATAATAAAGCTTGTAACGGCTAATGCTATAAAGACAGCAAATAATTTTGAATTTATATGTATATTCCATTTTTAAAAGGTAGCTATAAAATCATAGCTACCTTTTTATGTCGATCTAGATGAAAAATCTAAGAGTATTCATCAGCCTCTGCATCTTCTTTAGTTTTATGAACTGTACCATAGGGATGCTGAGGTGGGGCATAGATAGAGTATAATTTGATTGGCTTATAACCTGTATTAATTAAGTTATGCCATTTTCCAGCAGGTATAATAAAGGCAAAGTCATCACATACCTTGGCTTGAAAATCTAAATTATCTTTGCTATCTCCCATCTTAACAAGTCCCTGACCTTCTTCTATACGAACAAACTGATCAAGATCAGGATGAATTTCTAAACCTATATCTACTCCCACATCGATACTCATTAAAGTAAGTTGTAAATATTCTCCTGTCCATAAAGCAGTACGAAAATTATCATTTTGTTTAGTAGCCTTTTCGATATTAATTACAAAGGGATTTGGACCATAGTCTCTTAACTCAATAGGATAATCTAAATAGTCTGGACTATACATCGGTGGAGTATTCCAGTAGGTATAAGGATATGTTCTATAAGGATAATAGATATTATCATAGTTATATCTAGGCATATTTCCATAGGGACATGGGTATTGTCTATAAGGATTATACATATTATTCATTCCTTCCTTTTTATTTAACTTTATAATATTATATGTTCTTTGTTTAAAGGAAGTGATAGTCTATTTTGTTACCTTTTTATACTTGGCTTTAGAGATTTACTTTTATGCAAAAAACAGGAGTCTTTAGCATCTATATAGAATAGTTAGATAAATTGTATTATAGTAGTTAAAGGACTGAAGGAGGAATTATAATGAAAAGAATTTTAGTGGCAGGAATACATCATGAATCTAATTCTTTTAATCCCATAATAGTCGGAGAAAAGGATTTTAATATAATATATGGAGATGAAATTTTTAATAATTTACGTAAAAATGACTCTATGACAGGAATTATAAAGACTTTGCAGCAGGGAGGGTATGAAGTAATACCCACTGTATTTGCTAGAGCTGTTCCCAATGGTGAAGTGGATTATGATTTTTATACTAAAATAAAAAATGAAATTATAAAAAGAGCAAAATCTGCTAAAAAAGAGGCTCCAATAGATGCCATAACCCTTTCACTCCATGGGTCTATGAGGGTTAAAAGGCAGGGGGAGGCGGAGGGCTATCTTCTAGAAGAGTTGAGGTCTATATTTCCCAATATACCTATTTTATCCTCCCTTGACATGCACACTACTATGACCCAAAGAATGCACAATAATTGTGATGGATTTGTGGGATATAAATGTGCTCCCCATACAGATTGCTTTGAAACAGGAGAACATGCTGCAAAGATGACAATAGATACTCTTGAGAATAATAGAAATCCTAAATCAGCTTGGGTTAAGGTACCTATATTAATAGCTGGAGAACAATCATCGACTAATGTAGAACCTATGATAAGCCTAATGAAAGCATTAAAAGAATGTGAAAAAATTGAAGATATAATGGCAGCCTCATACTTGATGGGCTTTCCTTGGTCGGATAATGAAGATAGCTCTGTTGCTGTTTATGTAGTTGCAGATGGTGACCTTAAGTTGGCCCAAAGAGAAGCAGTGAGATTAGCAGAGCTTATGTGGTCTAAAAAAGATGACTTTTGTTTCCATACAGAAACATATCATGAAGAGAAAGCTTTAGATGTTGCCTTCAACGGAGTAAAAAAGGGTAAATTACCTATTTATATTTCTGATTCTGGGGATAATCCAACTGCCGGTGGAGCCTCGGACTGTACTAATTTTTTAAAATTAATAATGTCTGATAGGAGAACTGATAATCTTACAAAGCCTATAATATATGGTGGAATATATGACCCAATAGCTACAAAACAGTGTGAAGGAAAAGTAGGTAAAGAGATAACCCTTACATTTGGCTCCAAATTTGATACCATTACGTCATCTCCTATTACTACAACGGGAATAGTAAAATCATATATTAAGAATTGGTCTAGGGGAGGAATGCTTAAGGGGGATTTAGCATTATTTAACAGTCAGGGGGTAGATATAGTAATAGCAGAAGTTCATGTAGGATATACATTACCCGAGATGTTTACAGACTTAGGAGTAGATCCTAAAGAGGCAGAAATAGTAGTTTGTAAGCTAGGATACCTTACTTTCCCCCATAGTTTAGTAGCTAAACGTAGTATAATGGTCCTTACAGAAGGCAGTACAAATGAAGATTTAAAAAAACTTGATTATAAAAAGGTAAAAAGACCAATATTTCCATTAGATAGGGATTTTAATTATAGTGCTTTAAATAATTTAATAGAAAAGGAAGGATAAGTCTATGATACTAGAGGTATGTGTAGATTCCTATACATCTATGTCAATAGCTAAAGATGCTGGAGCCGATAGAATAGAGTTATGCTCGGCATTAAACATAGGTGGATTAACTCCAAGTTATGGATTAATGAAGCAGGCAAAGGAAATTGAAGATATAGAAGTTTTTGTAATGATAAGACCCCGTTCTGGAGACTTTCTATATGATGATAATGAGTTTGAAGCGATGAAAAATGATATTAAACTTGCAAAAAAGATGGAATTTGATGGTATTGTTACTGGAATTTTATTAAGGGATGGTAAGATAGATATTCAACGGATGAGGAAGCTTGTAGAAATTGCAAATCCTCTTAAAGTAGTCCTTCATAGGGCTTTTGATAATGCAAAAAATCCTGTGGAGGATATTCCTAAGCTAATTGAAATGGGAATATGTAGAATTCTTACATCGGGACAAAGGTCAAATGCTTTAAAAGGAGCACACTATATAGGAAAATTACAAGAAAAGTTTGGTGAATTTATAACTATTATGCCCGGCTGTGGTGTGAAAGCTAAAAATATAGAGAGAATACATAAAATAACTAAATGTACCCAATATCATCTATCGGGAAGAATTGATATTGGCAGTAAAATGGAATATAGAGAGGGTATTGAAAGGATGGATACCCCAGAAAGTGAGTTTATAGTGGAACAGGCAGATTATGATCTTATTAAAAAAGCTAGAGAGACTATTGATAAGATTTAGTTAAGTATTCTTAAAAAGTTTAAAAACTTAAAACCGGTTCAGTTAAAAAACTATAAATACAGTATAAAAATTTTCCCTTTTGTTAATAATGAAATCATAAAATATTAACGAAAGGGGTATTGTTATGCCACGTCCATTTAGATTAAAAACAAATTTTTCAATTTATCACGTTATGATTAGAAGTGTAGATGGTATTTTATTATTTAAAGACGATAGGGATAGAGAACGGTTTTTATTAACACTAAAAAGATATAAGAAAAGATATGGTTTTAAGTTATATGCCTATTGCTTGATGGATAATCATGTCCACATGATAATAGATGCTTCGGGATCTGATATAAGTAAAGTGATGCATGGAATAAATCTTTCTTATGCGAAATATTATAATATACGGTATAAAAGAAGAGGACACGTATTTGGAGATAGATTTAGAAGCGAAATAATAGATAAGGATAACTATATACTTCAAGCATCAAAATATATCCATAAAAATCCTAGGAAGTTAAAGGGATGGAGCAATAAAGTTTTCCAATATCCCTATTCAAGTGGTCCTATATATTTAGGAGACTTGAACGATAGCTTTGAAATACTGGATTGTGATTTTATATTAAAGTTATACAGCAATAATGATAAGAAAAAAGCAATAAAAGAGTATTTAGACTTTATGTTAGTACCTAACTCCAAGGAAGAGGAAGAGCAATTAGAAGCAGAGTATGGATTTATGAATCAAAAGTGTGAATATAAAAGTGAGAAGAATATTATAATGAAGGACATAGATGCAGATGATGTAGCTCAATTTGTAGCAGATTATATAGGTAAAGATAAGAATAAAATAAAGATAAAGTATGTTAGAAATGTAACGGAGGCTAAGGCTCTAACTATGTTGTTTATGGTAAGGTTTTGTGAGTATAAGGTCAAGGATGTATGCAATTACTTTGGCAATATAACTCAATCTAGGGTATCCAGCTTGTGTTCTTTAGGCGTAGAGATATTATTTACTAAAAATGAGTATAAAAATATTATTGATGATTTTTTAAAGCAGTGTGCTTAATAATAAGGGGGTATTTTAGAGCGAAAATTAAAATAAAATATATTAAAATTTGTTTTTAATATATTAAAATGGGACAAGCATATTGAGAATATAAGTTAAGATAGAAAAAAATAAAAATGAATAAAATTATTTAAAAAAATAGCATGTATTTTTATATAAAAATTAGTATATTGTAAAATGAACCGTTATTAACTATATCGTTTTATGGAACTTCATATTATAAAACTTAAGATAAAATCTATAAAATCCAAATAAATCGTAAATAATATTACGGGAGCAAAAATATATTAAAAATTTAAAGGAGAGATTTTATGGGTTTAGTAGGAACTGTAGGAAATGAAAATATGCAGACATGTATTGATGAATGTAAAAAATGTCTTCAAGCATGTGAAGAATGTTTAACTCTTTGTTTAACTGAAGAAGATGTTAATAAAATGGTTAGTTGTATTAAAGTATTAAGAGACTGTATTGATATATGTGATTTAGCAGTAAAATTCATGTCAAGAAATAGCCCCCATTCAAAGCATGTATGTAAAGAATGTGCAGAAATTTGCGAGCTATGTGCTAAAGCTTGTGAAGAAATGAATACTAGCCATTGTACTAAATGTGCAGAAATCTGCCGTAAATGCGCTGCAGAATGTAGAGCAATGGCATAATTAATAGTAATACAGGGATGAAAGAAAAAGCTCCTTTATAACTTAGTATTAATTAATACTAAGTTATAAAGGAGCTTTTTCTATTTTGAATATTGAAAAAATAATAGGGTATAACATTATTAAACACAATAAAAGACTAATGAGGAGGGATTTGGAATTAAAAACTATATAAAGTTTGCAGGTATGATTGTAGTATCCACTATTGTTATGTTCATATTTAAATATTGGAGTACATTTAAGTATGAACATATATTTTTTAGTGAAACTAGAGCTTATATGGCATTGTTAATGGGAGCCACAATGGCTATTATTATGTTGGTTTTCATGAGACATATGCTAAAAAATCGAAAAGTTAACATAGGGATCGTTACGGGTAGCATATTGGTATTTGGACTTTCACTATTTTTATTACGTAGTCAAAATCTTGTAGATGATACTGATTATATGGAAGCAATGATTCCCCATCATTCTATTGCTATATTAACCAGTGAGCGGGCTGAAATATCAGATCCAAGGGTTCGAGAGCTTGCTGATGAGATTATAAAAGCTCAACGTAGAGAAATCGATGAAATGAAGAGATTAATAGAAGATATAGAAGATAAAGAATAAATAATCCATTAATATACTTTTTACTGCAGGATTATATTTAACTCTTTGTATTTGTAAAGAATAAGTATAATAAAATAAATAGAACAAAAACTAAAAAAGATTAAACTTATATTTAATATCAAAAACTATAGTATTAAAATAAAAAATAAAAGAAGGGATAACATGATAGAGAGAAAGTCGGGAATGGAAGTAGGGTGGAATTTAGATAATAGTTATACTCACTTACCACAATTATTTTTTACCAATACCAATCCAACACCTGTACCATCACCAAAGTCAATTGTTCTCAACTGTCCCTTGGCAAAATCTTTAGGATTAAATACTGAAGCACTAGAAAATAATGGAGCATCGATATTTGCTGGTAATGAAATTCCTAAAGGAGCTTCACCCCTTGCTCAAGCCTATGCAGGACATCAATTTGGACACTTTACTATGTTAGGTGATGGCCGTGCCATATTATTAGGAGAGCAGATAACTCCAGATGGAAAACGATTTGATATTCAGCTTAAAGGCTCGGGAAGAACCCCTTACTCTAGAAGGGGAGATGGTAGGGCAGCTCTAGGCCCAATGCTTAGGGAGTATATTATAAGTGAAGCAATGTATGGATTAGGTATTCCCACTACCCGCAGTTTAGCTGTTGTAACAACAGGGGATACTATAATCCGTGAAACTGAGTTACCGGGAGCCATATTAACTAGAGTGGCTTCTAGTCATATTCGTGTGGGAACCTTTGAATATATATCCCAATGGGGGAGTATAGATGAACTAAAAGCCCTAGCCGATTATACAATAAAAAGACATTTCTCAGATATTGATACTGACGGCAATCCTTATATTTCTTTGCTTAAAGAAGTAATAAAAAGGCAAGCAATACTAATAGCTAAATGGCAGTTAGTTGGATTTGTCCACGGTGTTATGAATACTGATAACATAGCTATAAGTGGTGAAACTATTGATTACGGTCCTTGCGCTTTTATGGATACCTATGACCCTAAAACGGTATTTAGTTCTATTGATAGACAAGGACGCTATGCCTATGGAAATCAACCAAGTATCGCTGCTTGGAATCTAGCTAGGTTTGCTGAAACCCTATTGCCACTTTTACATGATGATGAAAAAAAGGCTATTAAATTAGCTCAAGATACTATTTTAGAATTTCATGATATCTACCATTGTAATTGGATAAATGGAATGAGAAGGAAGTTGGGGCTATTTAATGAAGAGCCTGAAGATGAAAAGTTTATTAAAGAACTTCTTAGTATGATGGATAAATATAAAGTGGATTATACTAATACGTTTAGAGCTTTGACCTTTGATAATACAAAGGATACACCTTTACATGACAAAGAAGAATTTTCTAAATGGTATAAACAGTGGAAAAGTAGATTAGAAAAACAAAAAGAAACAAAAGATTCATCCCATGAATTGATGAGAAATTCTAATCCTTCAATAATTCCCAGAAATCATCGAGTAGAAGAAGCTTTAGAGTCGGCAGGAAAAGGGGATTATAGTGTGATGAATAAGTTTGTTAAAGTTCTTTTAAGACCTTATGCCCATTCATCTAAACAAAATGAATATACTAAACTACCTCCACCATCAGATATTCCCTATAGAACGTTTTGTGGCACTTAATTTAAGAGAACAAAATTTATATAAAGCTTTCGCTTATTTATAAGCGAAAGTTTTATTATTTTTTACAATAATTTATAAAAAAATAATAAATATGATATAATGTTAAATATTAATAGAAGTAATATTATATCTTTATAATCATAAAAAAGAGGTGTATAAAATGAAAAATACTCTAATAATTTATGAATCTAAGTATGGTTCAACGGAGAAAATAGTGAAAAGTATGGCTCCTATAATAGGACATTCAAGATATTGTAAAGTAGATGAATTTAAAGAAGAGTATAAGGAGTTTCAATATGTTATTATAGGCTCACCGGTATATAAAGAACAAATTAATAAAAAGATTATAGAGTTTATAAAAAATAATTTAGATTGGCTTAAGGAAAAGAAGGTAGTTATTTTTTGTACATGCCTTTCAAAAGAGTGTGGCAGTAAGTATTTAAATCAGTTAAAGACTTTACTAGGAAATAATTTAGTATACGATGAAGTACTGTATGGAAATTTAATATTAGACAGGCTATCTAAAGAAGATTACAATAGTATAAAAAAATTTTATGAAAAAATTAAAAAACCTATAGAAGATGTAGAAAAATTAAATTTAGAAACTATAATTGGTTTTGCATTAGATATAAAGAAAATTAAAGATAAAGATATAGTTAAAGCTCCTAAAGAATTAATAAAAGAGCAGGCAGAAAAATTTATTAAGACCCATAATACATGCACGTTAGCCACAGGATTTAATAAAAGGGTGAGAAGCACTCCGATAGAATATAACTATAAAGATGGACATTTATACTTTATAACAGAAGGTGGGGAAAAGTTTGCTCACTTATTGCAAAATAATAATATTTCTATAAGCATATATGATCAATTCACTGCTATGAATAACCTTGGAGGGATGCAGATTCTTGGGGAAGCTACTATAGTAGAATATAAAAGTCGCCAATACTATGATGTATTACATTTAAAGAAAGTAACAAAGGAAAAAATAGATAAATTGCCTGTTATGTTAAATATCTTAAAAGTTAAGATAAATAAAATAGAATTTACATATAGCAAATTTAAATCTATGGGTTATGATATCAAACAAACATTAGATTTTTAATACCAGAAAGGGGTCAATAAAATATATAGATATTTTAAGGAGGAATTAACAAATTATGCAGACAAAGAAGAGATCAAAAACTCATCATGATTCTATGGGAGTTATGGGAAAGCTAGCAATGGGACCAAGAAATGTTTTGGAGTATTTAGATAAAATTTCTGATATAAGTGAAAAAAATAAAAAATCTTGTATATACATACATGTTCCCTTTTGTAGTAAAATCTGTACCTTTTGTAGTTTAAGAAGAAATCTACGGGAACCTACTATTGATTATCATAAACTTTTGATAAAGGAAATTGAAAACTATAGTAAAATAGATTATATAAATAATAGGGTTTTTGATGCTGTATATTTTGGAGGAGGTACTCCTACTACTTTAAAGAAAGAATCTCTAAAACAAATTCTTAAAGCATTAAAGAAAAATTTAAATTTCACTGACGATGCTGAATTTTCTATAGAGACCACTATAACAGAACTTACAGATGACATGATAGAAATGTTTAAAACTGAAGGAATAAATAGATTTAGTGTAGGAGTTCAAACTTTTTCAGATAGAGGAAGAAAAATACTTGGAAGAAAAGGTGGAGGAGATATAGCATATAAAAAACTTGAAAAGTTAGTAGAAGAAGGATTTGAAAATATAAATATAGATATTATATATAATTATAATAATCAAAGTAAAGAAGAACTTTTAGAAGATTTGTATAGAATTTATGATTTAGATTTAGCTGGTTTTTCTTTATATTCTCTTATTAACATGGGAAAATTAAAATCAACTGAAAAACAAGACCTAGATATTGATAAAATATTATTTGATACTATAGCTTATAATAGTGAAAAACAGGGATATAACTTTTTAGAACTAACTAAAATGACAAAAAGAGATAAATATAAATATATTATAAACAGACATAATGGAGAAGATACTTTACCTTTAGGAGCTGGAGCTGGTGGAAATTTCAATAATTTATTAATAATGAATCCTATAGATTTAGATGAATATAAGGAGTCAATCTATAATTTTGCTGAAAAAAAAGGAATGTTATTTAATCCTAAATATAATGAATATATAAAGATAAAGGGAGACATACAAAGAGGTATACTACCAACGGATTATAGCTTAGTTAAAAATAAAGAAAAAATATTAAGCTTTATAGACGATACCATAGATAAAGGTCTAGCGGTTAAAAAAGATGATAATATATTTTTAACAAAAGCGGGTATATTTTGGGGAAATAATATATCGAAAAACTTTCTTAATTTATTATAAATTAGAATAAATATTTATTGGTCTTTTATGAAAATAGAAAAGTAACACTAATTAGAAGTTTTTATAGTAGACACCCATTAAAAATTTTTACATATAATAATCCTATAATGAAATTAAAGTGGGGTTATAATATGTGGGGCATTAAAGATTTAATAAATACAATATATACGTTTTTACCACCGATGGCTGAAATACTGATATTAGATTCACCTTATAAAAGACCAGCGATAATTATGGCCGATATAGATGGAGATGGCATATTAGAAATATTAGGCGCCTATAACTGGAAAGGGGAAAATTATATTATTGTATTAAAATATTATTGTGGAGCTTGGCATAAAATGGCTACTATAAAGGGAAAAGGGTATAATATAACTTATTTTGATGTGGCTCCAATTACCAGTTGTAATAAGTACAACTTAATAGTAGGTTGGCAAGTGGCTTCAATATGGTCAGATCTCAGTATTTATCAGTGGACATACAGAGGAATAATAGATTTAATTGATGGAAATAAGTATTATAGTATGATAGAAGTTGAAGATATTAAGAATAAGTACGGGAAAGATGGATTATATGAAATAGCTCTATGGATACATGACACAGGAGAAGCTTATAAAGTTGAAGTATATAGATGGTCAGGGTATAAATTTACCATGGCATTAGATGTATATCCCTACTACTTTAAAAAGGTGGCTAATTATTATAAAAATGTTTTAAAAGAAAAGGACTCAGCTACCTATTGGTATTATCTAGCCAGTGCCCAAATAAAAATAGGAGACACTAAAGGAGCATTAAAATCAATAGATAAGGCTTTGTCATTTGAATATCCATATCCATCTAAAGAAAAGCTATTAAGTTTAAAGGCGCAGTTATGTGACTATATACCACTTCCAAAAGAAGAAGGAATAGACCTTTCATCTATAGAATATATATGTTCTGAACAGGAAAGAGATTTAAAGCTTGAAAAGGCTTTAATAAGGGAATTTAAACTATATGAATACAAGGATAATATAAGATATTATTATAATAAGGTAGATCTTAATGGTGATGGTAAGGATGAAATATTTGTTTATCTAGTAGGACCTATAGTTTGTGGCACTGGTGGCTGTAGTGCTGTTATCTATAGAGAAGAAGATGATGAATATATACTATTATCAAAGTTTAGTCTTGTAAATAACCCTGTTATTATAAGTAATAATAAGACTAATGGATATAAAGATATTATTATGCATGTAGCTGGTGGGGGTGTAAAAAGTTTTTATGCTTTTCTTAAATACGATGGTAATACATATCCAAGTAATCCATCGGTACAACCAAAATTAGAGCGGGGAACAATGGTTGAGGGGATAGCTATTGTGGCAGATGATATTAGTAAAAATCCTGGATTAGAGTTATATTTTATGGAAACTGATTAATAAAATTAAATATTTAATTTCAATTGAATAATATAAGTGGAAACCCATATAAAACTGAGTTAGTATAAGTTTAAAAGGAACTAAATATATCTTAAGGGGGTACTTAAGTGACATGGCAAAAAATATTTTTAATATTTATTAGCTTAACTATAATAAAACCACCGATTACAGAAAATAACGCAAGATATAATATACAGAAACCAGATATGGAACCTATTGCTACTATATCTAAAGAAAATATATCATTATACCCTATAAAATCTTCAGATGAAGGAGGGGTATATAAAGAATTATTGTTAAATATAAAAGGAAATTCTAAAAAGTTTAGCTGGAAAAGTGTAAGCTATTCCAGTGCATTTTATCCAGAACTAATATATAAAGATATAAATAATGATGATCAAAAAGAATTAATTATAATATTAACAGAGGCTACAGGAACGGGGGTATATATTCAAAAAATACATATCATAAATCCTAATACTTTTGAGGAAATAAAAATAGAGAGTCCACTAGATATATATGAAGAAAATGTAAAAACTAAAGTTTATTTAGATAAAATTGAGATTGAAGTTAATAATAAAAATTATATTGTATCTAAAAATCAAACAGATATGGATCCTAAAAATTGGGCTGATTCGGTAATGTATAAAACCCGTATAACTTTTGGTGTTGAAGGTGAAGAGTTGGTATCGACAATAGGATTAAATATTGGATTTTTAGTTGGATATTTCGGTGAAATCAAAATAGTATATGGATTTGAAGACGATAAATGTATTGTTAAAGATATTGAGTTTAGGTATTTTGATTGATGCAATAAAAATGATTGATTTTACAATTAAGTTACAAAGAATATATTTTTCATATGTAAATTAAATATATAATTAAAATTACATATAAAAACCTTTAGTTTAAACATATGCATAAATAGCTTTATAAGAGTTATTAAGGAACTGACAATATTCTAACTAAATACTTACAATTGAGTATAAGTAGCTTCGAATTGCTTTGAAGGTTTCATTTTAAACTAATAATTAATTCAAGTATTTTAGTTATAAGATAAAATGTTATTTAAAAAACAATTTTGAGGGGGATAAACTTGAAAAGGATAAAGATAAATTTTAAAAGGCTTTCTTTAAATTTAATATTTATTATTTGTATTACAATAGTTTTTGCCGTATTCATAAATGAAAAAGAATATAAGAAAGAAAACTTTGAAATTAAATATGAAAATTATGTAAATAAACATGCTGAAAAATACAATGTAGATAAATATTTAGTATACGCAATGATGAAACAGGAAAGCCATTTTAATAAAGATGCAGTATCGGTAGATGAAGCAAGGGGTTTAATGCAAATAACAGAAGATACTTTTAACTGGTTAAAATTTAGGCTAGGGGATAAAGATACTACATTTGACGATATGTTTGACCCAGATACAAATATTAAATATGCTATATATTTTATATCTCTCTTACAAGAGAGATTCCCCCATAGAAAAACTATTACAGCTGCATATAATGCAGGGATGAATATTACTAGTAAATGGTTAAAGGATAGTAAATATTCTAAGGACGGGGTAACCTTGCACTACATTCCATATAAAGAGACTGAAAAACATGTGGAAATAGTTGAAAACAACTATAAGAAGTATAAAGAGTTGTATGATTTATAATAGAGTAATTAAAATGAAAAAAATTTAAAACCGGTTCAGTAAAAAAATTATAAATACAGTATAAAAAATCTCCCTTTTGCTAATAATGAAATCATAATATATTAACGAAAGGGGTATTGTTATGCCACGTCCATTTAGATTAAAAACAAACTTTTCAGTTTATCATATCATGATTAGATGTGTAGATGGTATTATGCTATTTAAAGACGATAAAGATAGGGAGCGATTCTTAATAACACTAAAAAGATATAAGAAAAAATATGGTTTTAAATTATATGCTTATTGTCTCATGGATAATCATGTTCATATGATAATAGATGCTTTTGGATCTGATATAAGCAGAGTAATGCATGGCATAAATCTTTCCTATGCTAAGTATTACAACAGGAGATATAAAAGAAGGGGACATGTATTTGGGGATAGATTTAGAAGTGAAATAATAGATAAGGATAACTATATACTCCAAGCATCAAAGTATATTCATAAGAACCCTAGAAAACTAAGGGGATGGAGCGATAAAGTTTTTCAGTATCCCTATTCCAGTGGACCAATATATTTAGGGGATTTAGATGATAGCTTTGAGATATTAGATTGTGATTTTATATTGAAGCTATATAGCAACAATGATAAGAAAAAAGCCGTAAAAGAGTATCTAGACTTTATGTTAGTACCTAATTCTGAAGAAGAGGAGAAACAACAGGAAGCAGAGTATGGATTTATGAATCAAAAATGCCAATATAAAAGTGAAAAGAATATTATAGTAAGGAATATGACTGCAGATGAGGTAGCTCAATTCGTAGCAGACTACATAGGTGAAGATAGAGATAAGATAAAAATAAAATATGTAAGAAATATAACCGAGGCTAAGGCTATAACTATGTTATTTATGGTAAGATTTTGTGAATATAAGATTAAGGATGTATGTAATTATTTTGGTAATATAACTCAATCAAGGGTATCTAGCCTATGTTCTCTAGGAGTAGAAATATTATTTAATAAAAATGAATATAAAAATATTATTGATGATTTTTTAAAGCACTGTGCTTAATAATGTAAATTTATTTTAAGGTGAAAAATTAAGAGAAAGATACTGAAATTTATTTTTAATATATTAAAATGGGACAAGCATACAAAAAAATGAAAATTTAAACAGATGAATTTTAAAAATACTTAAAATTATTTTATAATATATATTATTTTTGCAAAAAT